>CAIKZJ010000155.1 GCA_903831845.1 uncultured Ignavibacteriota bacterium | reverse complement strand
GCGCTTACTTGGAGCGCGGTTTGGATTGCCCTCGCCCTGGCGTTCAACGTGCTTGTTTATTACTATATGGGAAAAACCAAGGCGCTCGAATTTCTGACAGGTTATCTTCTCGAAAAATCTCTTAGTATCGATAACATTTTCGTCTTCGTAATTATTTTCTCCATGTTCTCCATACCTTCAGCGTATCAGCACAAGATACTCTTCTGGGGTGTTTTCGGCGCAATCGTGATGAGGATCATACTGATATTCTCGGGCATCGCGCTTATAACGAAATTCCACTGGCTCGTATATGTGTTCGGCGCGTTCCTCGTATTCACAGGATTGAAAATGGTCTTTGGAAAGGAAAAACAATCAGGTCCGGGCGAAAACTTCACAGTCAAACTGTTCAGAAAACTGTTTCCGGTGAAAGATGAAATAGACGGCGATAAATTCTTTATAAAATCAAACGGCAAAACCTACGCGTCGAGACTTTTTCTGACCCTTATAGTCGTCGAAATTACCGACCTTGTGTTTGCTGTCGATTCAATCCCCGCTATTCTCGCCATTACGAATGACGCTTTTATAGTTTATACTTCGAACCTTTTTGCAATTCTCGGCCTGCGTTCGCTTTATTTCGCTCTGGCCGGAATAATACATAAGTTCAGATACCTGAAGCACGGCCTTGCCATTGTGCTGGTCTTCGTGGGAGTAAAGATGATTATATCCGAATTCTATAAAATACCGGTAACTTTATCTCTGCTGATTATTACGTCGGTAATAGGAATATCGGTTATATTGTCTCTTCTTTCACGGAAATCTCCTGAATCTGCGCATCCGCAGGAATAGCTGCTGATTCCTGCTGTTCATTCTCGGATTTCTTGAGTTTCTTCATCTCGTTCATTATGAACACCGCTGACAATACGGCGGATGCCCCGTCCGCAACCGGACCTGCCGCCCATACTCCGTCAAGTTTGAAAAATAACGGTAGTACGAACACAGCGGGAATGAGTATGCCTATCTGCCTCATCACGGTCAGTATCATCGAATACTTCGGCTTGCCGACTGCCTGAAAATAAGCGGCTGCTATTATCTGATAACCCACAAAAGGAAGCATAAAAAGATAAATCCGCAGAGCCCTTGCGCCGATATCAATAAGCGCGGGATTGTCTTCAGCGAACGAAGCGACAAGCCCGTCAGCAAAAAGCATTGTCACTGCAAATCCTGCTATGCAAAGCACGGTCGCCGCTATCATCCCTAACTCGAAAATCCTTCTCACTCTTTGATAAAGTTTCGCTCCGAAATTGTAACCGAGTATCGGCTGTATGCCCTGATTGATTCCGAATATCGGCATCACAATGAACATTGTAATCGCGTTAGTCACCGCCATCGACGCTATCGCGAGATCGCCCCCGTATTTCGCCAGCGAGTTGTTGAATATCACTATTACAATGCTGGCCGATGCCTGCATAATGAAAGGAGAAACGCCGATTGAAAATATCTTCGTTACGATTTCCTTCTTAAGGTACAGATTCCTGAAATGCAGATGCACGTGGCTCCTCTTCCCGAAGAAATAAGCCAGCACCCATACCGAATTTATAAACTGCGATATCACAGTCGCCCAGGCGGAACCCTTTATTCCCCAGTGAAACACGAATATGAAAATCGGGTTCAGTATCATGTTCATCACCGAACCTATTATCATCGTCGTCATGGCCATCTTCGGATTGCCCTCCGCTCTTATCAGATTGTTCATAGTGAACGATACCATCTGAAACACTCCGCCTACAAGCATCACGTGCGAAAAATCTTTCGCGTACTGAAGAACCTCGCCGCTGCCTCCGAATACCGAAAGCATCGGGTCAAGGAACAGATAGAACAAACCCGTCATTATAAACGAGATGATTACAGATAATGTCAGGGCGTTGCCGAGCGTCTGCTCCGCTTCTCCGATTTTCTTCTCGCCTAATCTTATTGATAACACCGATGCGGCGCCGACGCCTACAAGCATGCTGAACGCCATGAATATAACTATGAAAGGAAATGTGACTGCAATACCAGAAATCGCAAGCGCCCCTACTCCCCTGCCGACAAACACCCTGTCAACAATGTTGTAGGACGCCATGACCATCATGCCTATCACTACAGGCAGAGAGAAACTGAATATAAGTTTACCCGGGCTCTCCCTCTCCATACGTAAAATTCTGTCCATTATATTTTATCTTTAATATTATAATCATCACTTCAAAAGCACCATCATTTTCGTTTCGGTGAATCCTCCCGTCGAAAGTTTGTAAAAATATGTTCCGCTCGGATATCCTGATGTTTCCCACTTTGTTTCGTATGAACCTTCTTTGAGATTATCGTTCACAAGCGTCGATATTTCATCACCTTTTACGTCGTATACTTTCAAAGTAACCTGACCTTGTTTCTTTATATCAAATTTAATTTTTGTCGACGGATTGAACGGATTGGGATAATTCTGAAAAAGCCTGAACGATCCCGGAACGTTCCCCGATATGTTCGTCACACCGACTATCTCGCTAAGCGGACGTTTCCATACTCCGCCTACCGTCGCCGCGCAGAGATATGTACCGTGAACCGTCAAAGCCCTGTCGTCGAGATTTGTCAGACCGGAACTCACGTTATTCCAGCTTGCGCCCGAATTCGACGAATAATATACACCGCCGTTCCATGTGCCGGCAAAGAGACTCGAATTATATGCAAGTATATACAGGATATATGTAACACCAAGCCCGGAGTTCGTCGCTACCCAGTTGCTTCCCGAATCCCTCGAGATAAACAATCCCGCGGTCGTGCCCGCAAGTATATCCGTGCCGTTCACCGCAAGAGTTATCACAACGTTGCTTGTAAGTCCGTTGTTCGACGCCGTCCATGACGAACCGTTATCCGTTGAAGTATAAACTCCCTGCCCCCAGAGACCCGCGAAAATCTTGTTGCCAATGAATGCAAGCGCGTATACCGGATAAGCAGGAAGACCTGTGCTTATCTTCGTCCACGAAGCGCCGCCGTTTGTCGAGCAGAACACACCGCTGCCGGCACCCGCGTAAAGATTTGAATTGTTCACTCCCATCGCGAATATCTGAAGATCAAGAAGTCCGCTGTTGCACGCCGTCCAGGTCGTGCCGTTGTCGGTTGTCTTGAAAACACCGCCCTGCGTACCCGCGAAAAGAGCGCCTCCGGTCGAAGCGAATGACGATGCTATCGCGTTCGTTATGCCGTGATTTGCAAGCGACCAGCTTGAGCCGTTATCTGTCGACACCGCGACACCGTTTCCCCAGGTCGCGCAGTAAATATTTCCGTTATAAGAAGTTATCCCCTGACATAGCAGATTGCGCATTCCGCTGCTTATAGACGACCAGTTCAAACCGTTGTCGGATGTGATGTACGCGCCGCCCTGTGTTCCGGCTATCGTGTTTGAACCAGATGCAGATATTGTAAGTACTGTTGTTCCGCTTACACCGTTATTCACGGCAAACCACGCCTGTCCGTTATTAGTAGTCGCATAGATACCCTGCCCGTTGCTGCCCGCGAATACATAACTCCCGTTGCTTCCCAGAGCGCTGACGTTTACGCCCGCCAGACCGCCCGTTACCGCGGACCAGCTCGAACCGTTGTCGCTCGAAAAATAAACGCCCAGACCGGCTGCGAAAAGATTCGGGCCGCTTGTTATAATGCTGCCTATATACTGGCTTCCAAGACCGGTGTTAGCAGTTGTCCAGTTCGCGCCGTTGTTCGTCGTCATGAAAATTCCGCCGCCGAAAGTGCCGGCGTATACATTCGCGCCGAGAACGGCCACAGTTTTCACTATCATTGTAGTAAGACCGCTGTTTATAGTCGTCCAGTTCACACCGTTGTTAGTCGTCATGAACATCCCGTTAAGCGTTCCGGCAAAAAGATTCGTTCCCGAAACTGCAAGCGCGTATATATCGGTGGAGTTCAGCCCCGAATTGCACGGAGTCCAGTTAGCGCCGTTGTTTGTCGACCTGAAACATCCGCCGTAAGCTCCGGCGAAAATCGTTTCGCCTATAACTGCAAGCGAATATATGTTCGTTACGCTCAATCCCGAATTTGAAGCCGTCCAGTTGAGACCGTTGTTTGTAGTAACGTAAACGCCGCTACCGCCCGTGCCCGCGAAAATACTCCCGCCCTTTGTAACGAACGCCTGTACCGAGGCGCCGTAGGGTCCGTTTGTATAAACCCACTGTGAATGCAGCGTTCCGGTTATTAAACAGAATAAAATAAAAACCTGATATGATACAATTATTTTTTTCATTTTATCTGACCTTTGATGAATTTATACAAACTTAACCGTTTTACTTCAATAAATATACAATAATAGCATTACGTAATCCTATCCGGTTTGTTTTGATTCTCTGGAGAAAACATTAAGGTTGTAAAAACAAAAATCCTCGCTCTTAAACGTCGCCGTTTCTGAGGGATATTGCTGTGAGCGGATACGTATGTTATAATTATTTCCCGTCGCCGCCGAGAATTGCGCTGACAAGTTGTATCAATTCTTTTTTCTTGAAAGGTTTCGATAAATAATGCGTGCACCCTTCAGATAGAAACTCATCTTCATCCCCTGCCATCGCGAATGCAGTAACCGCCACGATCGGAATGTCCCTGTATTCGTCAATTTTCCGTATCATCTTTGCTGTTTCAAGCCCTGTCGGGCCGTTGCCGAGATTAATATCCATAAGTATCAGAGAATATTTCTTTCCGGCTGCCATTCTAAGACAATCTCCGCTGTCCACCGCGTTATCGACGCTGCACACATCGGAAAGATAGATTCTTACCAGTTCAAAAGTGTTAAATTCATTCTCAACGTATAATACTATTGCCTTATTGTCACTTGGCATCATTATTTCCTCTTTTTCGGTTACGATGACATTTATGTCATTTATATATATACAGGTATAATACTCTGTTTTATTCTCTGTACCGAATTATAACTCAAATGTAAAAAAGAGATTGTTCATTTTTCAAAACAGAGTTAACTTATAAATTTAGAGATAAGGTACATAGTTCATACCGTTTTGCTGCAAACTTGATTTATGATCTCAGCTATACTTCAGTGATTGATTATCAAACTAGAAAAATTTATAAGATTTACGGAAATTTATGTCATTTTTTTTATAAAGTATGTAAGAAATGAATTATTATTGTGTAAGGATTTACTTACAGGTAGTAAGTTTTTCCGTATGAAATTTTGAAAGTTGTATATGTACTTTAGATAAGTTCGTTTTTGACACAATAAAGGGTTAATTCTGCGTTCCTTTGCATGTTCATCTTATCCATTATCCTGCTTCGGTATGTCCCGACTGTCTTATCGGAGATGAACAGTTTCTGTGAAATGTCGTTTAAAGATGTGCCTTTTGCGATATAAAGCATTATTTCGAATTCTCTGTCAGATAACAATTCGTGAAGCATTGGCATTCTTTCAAAGTCGATTTTAAGCGCTATCTGCTCTGCTATTTTCTCAGAAATGTATTTCTTTCCGGATAAGATCCTGTTAACCGACTTAAGTATTTCTTCCACGGATGCGTCTTTAGTAAGATATCCGTATGCTCCGGACTTTATGGAACGTAGCGCGAAGTGCTCTTCTGGATGCATGCTTAGAATCAAAATCCTGGCTTTATCGTCCGTCCTTCTGAATTGTTTCAACAGTTCTAGACCGCTTATATCCGGAAGCGATATATCCAGTATCACAAGGTCGTATTTCCCTTTGATGAATTTCTTGAGCGCTTCGTTACCGTTTCCGGCTTCGACAATATTCATTATTACTCCTGAGGTTTTGAGTATAAGCCTCAAACCCTCCCTGAAAATAATGTGGTCGTCTATTATCAGTATGTTCATTTATCAGCCTTTCAGCATTTCAATTTCCAGTTTAATTTTTGTTCCTATGCCTGAAGAGGAAATAATCTCCAGATTACCGTTTATCGAATCCGCCCTCTCCCTCATACCAAGCAATCCGAGAGAATTGTAGGAATTAATCATTTCTTCCGGTATTCCTTTGCCATTGTCTTCAATTGTCATTACCAATAGATTCTGTCTGTAAAACAGGCTTATATTCACTATGCTTGCGCATGAATGCCGAAGAACATTTGTCATCGCTTCCTGAAAAATCCTGTAGAAAGTTATCGTAATCTCGGGACTGAGAAATATATCCTCGTTTACGTCCGTGTTCGTCTCTATACCGGTTTTCTTCGAAAAATCACCCGCATACCAGTCAATAGCAGCCCCGAGTCCCAGTCCGTCAAGAATTAACGGCCTTAGTTCGGATGATATTTCCCTTACCCTTTCGACAAGCCTGCCAATAATTTCGTCCATTAAATTTATCATATACCCGGACTGCGAGGGATCATCAATGTGTTTCTTCAGATAATTCAGGTCCATCTTCAGCGTTGAAAGCGCCTGACCAAGATCGTCGTGTATTTCCCTTGAAATGTTGGTCCTCTCGTTCTCGCGTATGTTGGTAATTCTTTCGTTAAGCTTGCGCAGCTGTTCCTGATAAACCAGAAGACTGTTCTCGGATTCTTTCCTCGCAGTTATGTCCCTGGAAAAGACCGAAAGCCCGTTCAGAGACGGGTATACGCTAATCTCAAAAAAGGATTTTTTGCCGGTATAATATTCATTAATGAAGAATACGGGATTTTTTGTATCCAGAGCTTTCCTGTATTCCCTTACGACTCTCAACACATCATCATTGCTCCCGAAAATTTCTTCAACTGTTTTTCCTATCGCGTCTTCCTGCTTTATTCCTGAAAAAACTTCGCTGGCTTTGTTCCAGTATGTGAATCGCAAATCTTTATCCAGAGCGAAAAAAATATCGCCTATGCTGTCAGTCAGTTCCCTGTATTCCTGCTCTTTTCTTTTTAATTCGGCTTCCGATACCTTTCTTCCGGTAATATCTGCTGCCGTCATAAGATAAAATTTACTCTGGCCTATATCTATAAAATCCAGGTTTGCTGTTATATGCTTATGTTCTCCTGAACCGCAAATGTATTCAAACTCGAATTCATGAGCGTAATTTTGCTTTTCCAGGCTTTCCAGAATATTCTTCTTAACTTCGCCATTTACATTAATTCCCAGTTCCTTAAAACTCTTCCCGGATGCGGCTTCGCGGTCTGTCTCAAAAATTTTCGTGAATGCTCTGTTTACATTTACAAATTTCCCGTCGGAATCCGTAAGTATGCAGGCGTAAGGCGCGTTTTCGAATATTACAGCAAATTTCTCCTCGGTTATGCGAATTGATTCCTCGGCCACCTTGATGCCCGTGATTTCATTGAATTCACTGACTACGTAACCCTCCTTTGGACGATGTAAATTAATCAAAAACCACCTGCCGTCTGCATTTTTATAATTTACGGTTTCGTCTTTTCCGTTTAATCCTACTTTGCCAATGACGGACACCCAGTCTATGTCTGTATCCTTCAGATAAGGAAAAGCTTCATACAATCTCTTTCCGCAAATCTGTTTTTCCGACAGGCCCGAGATTTCTTCGAATGCGTTGTTTATCCAGAGTATTTCCACGTCGGCAGGATTGTTCTTTTCGTCTGTTATTATCCGCATGAACGATTCACCGATTTTCAGATAATTCAGAATTGAATCTTTTTCGAAAATTTTCTTGTCCATTTTGACCTGGTGATTGTTAAGTATACTTTCTGAGTCCCCCGGGATTAATGTAATAAACAATATCCGTTAATGTTATACGAATTCCCGAGTACAATTTATGAAGAAAATATGATTTTTTTGTAGGGAAAAACCTTACGGGATCGGTTGGATTTCAAAGTATCCCGAACGTAGCTAATTGGTACTTATTAAAACGGGCCGTCATGTCAGGACGGCCCGCAACTTTATTTCATCAATATCATCTTTATTACGTCTATGTAACCTTCTGTCTCTATCCTGCAGTAATATACACCGCTCGCGTATCCGCCGGCTTTCCATTCGGTTTCGTAAACACCTGCATTCATGCTCCCGCCTGCAAGCGTCTCCATTTCCCTGCCGAGAAGGTTGTATACTTTTACCGATACATATCCGCTCTTCGGCACAGCAAATCTGATATTCGTGCTCGGATTGAAAGGATTAGGATAATTCTGATATAACTTGTAATCTCTTATTGTCTCTCCCTCTATTTTCCTTATTGATACTGAATTGACAACTTTCAATTCGAAAACGCTCGCAACCGTCGCGCTGAAATTATCCGTCGCTGTTACCCTTACGTAAAGACTTCCTGTCTCTGACGGAGTGCCGGAAATCGTCCTCGAGGCAGCGTTGAAGATAAGCCACGAAGGCAGAGGACTTCCGTCGCTCAGCGAAGCCGTATAAGTTAGCGTGTTGTTTCCGTCGTCGTCCGTAAATGTGCTGTCAGGAAACGTGTATGAGAAAAACCTTCCAAGAGTATCTGTACGGTCGGGAATCCTGTTGCTCACGTACGGAATGAAGTTCGTGTGATGCAGACTGTCAATCAGTCCGTCGACGCGCACCCAGAATATTCCCGCGTCGGAATAACTCGCGTTCGTTCCTGTTGAATAAAATAAATATTTGTTGTCCGGTGTCACGTAAGGACCCCACATGCCTAATCCGAAGTTTATCTCCGCTCCCAGGCTTTTCGGATTCGTCCAGCCGCCGTTTGTCTTGCGGTAACTTATTTTCAGACCGGCTTTCGAGACTATCATGAATGACTCGTCTCTTGAAACGAAGAAATCCTGATTGTCCGTGTTGTTGTTCAAAGGCAGTTTCAGACTCACCGCCGTCGAATCTGTCGGAGTCGTTATAAGCCGGCACCAGTCGGCTCCGCCAAGACCGCTCACCGGCACGGAAGATATATATTTGTTTCCGCTGTTCGTAAACTGCAGATAATGCGCCTGGTTCAATCCGTAAAGTATCCTGCGCGGCGCGCTCCAACTAGTCCCGTTCCTGACGGATATGAAAGTCTGCGCTCCGGCAGGGGTGCCTTCGAAATACAATGTGTCTCCCGTAAGCGATAATCCGGGACCGAAATATCCGCTGAAAAGATTGAAAGGACCCGTCCAGCCGCCGGCCGTGTACTTGTAATATTTAATAGTGTCGCCGGCAATCGGATAATACTGCCTTATTATCGAATAATAGATTTCCTTTCCGTCATTCGATATCGAAATCCTTTCCGCAGCAAAACATCCGTTGTTCAACATCGGTATGAATCGGACCGGCGTGGTCCCCGGAGGCGTCTGGGAAAGGTAAAGGCTGTCAACAGGTATCGGCTGGGCGAATGCGGATTGAAAAAAGAGTACAAGTGAAAACAAAACCGGTAGATATAATTTTTTCATGTCGTTCATTTTTAATTTTTCGAAATTTTTATTTGCTTTTAATCAGATAGCATACCTGATATACGAAAAATTAAATGAACTGATATGACGTATTCAGCGTACCGCCTGTATCTCTAAGTGAAACACCGGATACAATAAGTGAAACTATCTCCCTGGCTTAAATTTCGATGCTCACCCTTATTCTTGATTCCAAAGTAAGCTCTCTTCTAACTACTTACTTCCGCGTTCGGCGTTTACCCCGGGTTACTCGGGGCGTCCCGACTTGTCGGGATAACTACTAACTTCTGCTCTCAAAGCTCTTCTTGATTCTTGATTCTTGATTCTTGATTCTTGATTCTTGATTCTTGATTCT
>CAIKZJ010000154.1 GCA_903831845.1 uncultured Ignavibacteriota bacterium | reverse complement strand
AATTGCCCGTTACCGAATTGTTAAGTCGTGGTATTGTTGAAATTGAGGTATAAAAACGTTGAATTTTTAATTATAAGGAAAGGAAATAAAAAAACGGGAAACCTTGGCGATTTCCCGCTTTTTTGTAAATGAAAGGCTGAACTAAAACTCGAGGATTGTATTGAAATAGAGCCTGCTTAAACTGCTTTTCGTCGTTCCATCGTATTTCACAACGTAATCCTTGTCGAATGACTGTATCTGGTAATTTAATCCTAATGTGAGAACCGATGAAGGCTTGAACATTAATCCGAGAATCATCAGCGACTGTTTGTTGGCGTCTCCCGTGAAACCCGTTAGGTTCGTGCCCGGCTTTGTCGTGTTCGGGTCGAATGTATCGAATCTGAATGTAAGCATTAACTTCTCCTGAAGTTCTTCTATCGGAGGATTGAATTCGAACCAGGTCGATAATCCCTGCGCCGTGTACGAGGAATCTATGAATCCGCCGGTTACAGCTTCGGGTACTGTGTTCGACATCATGCTGAGTTCTCCGCCGAGTTTCACCCAGCCGAAATTCTTGAAGTTGTATTTGAAATTGACCATCCCGCCGAATCTGTTGTTCTTGTACATTCCGCCGTTTGCGACGCCGAATTCATTGCTTCCGAGTTTTCCGAGATAAGCGAAACCGCCGAGAGTAAGATCGGAAATACCGTCGATTCTTGATTTGTTCATCTTCTTTGCGGCGTCCGTGTTCTTCTTAATCATATCGTTCAAAGGATAAATGAATCCCGTCACCATGAAATCCTTGAACCTGTTCTGATCGAATGAAATATTCTTGTAGCCGTTTCCGTTCAGGAGCGCGACGTTCAGGTCGGCAATCTTAGTCGGGAACGTGAACTTAAGAGTCATTCCGAGGTCAGCGCTTGAAAAATAAGAGCCGGTCTTTCTTGTAACGGTCGTTCCGTTCTGCGCTGCCGATAGTGTCCATCCGTAATCCGTAAGTGTTTTCTGGACGCCTCTCCATCCGTAATATCTTTCAATGTTGTTTATCCAGTAGTTGGGCAGAACACCTACTTCCATCGTGAGGCTTGTGCCGTTCTCCAGAGCAAGCGGAGTATAGTCTATAAAACCGTATTTCAACTGGTAAGTCCACTGCGTTATTCCGTCGCCGTCCTTAACGGAGGTGATGTCGGGAGTTATTCTCGCGCTTATCTGCGGAGTGAGAGTCGCTTTTATGTTAATGTAAGCGCGGTCAAGGTTGAAAGAGTTTTTACCTGTTTCAAACTGATTCTTTACGGGGTTGAAGCCGAAAGCCGCACCCGGGTTTATTCCGGCGGCTGAAGTATCGAGTTTGCCAATAAAGTCTGCGTCATCGGCATTCCAGGACCATCCTGTGTACATGGTGCCGCCGATTTTAATCTCAGGTTTGAATTCGGTTTTTTTATCCTGAGAATACAGGTTCATGCTTCCTGCAAACAGGAATACAATTAATATAAGTGTTAGTTTTTTCATAATAATCCTTTTTTATCCTTTTGTTTATTTTAAAATTTTAAGTTTCTCAACCGCCTTTTTTGTAAGGTCAGCCGGAAGCGGAGCGTAGCCGAGGTCTTTCGCGAATTTCTGGCCGTCACCGAGAGCCCATTCCAGGAACGATTTCACGAGTTTGCCTTTGGCTTCGTCTTT
>CAIKZJ010000153.1 GCA_903831845.1 uncultured Ignavibacteriota bacterium | reverse complement strand
GTCGGTTTTGACGTCGTGTCATAAGGGTCGTTAATGAAATCCCCGACTTCCTTTTTTGATGACGATGTATCCTGTTTGTAAATGTTTTTCTCCATGAACAGCGGTATGCCTTTCGGATTAATTGCGTTAGCAATAAAAGCCGCTGCAACTGAAAAGATAATGATGCCTATTATTTGTTTTGCTGTTTTCATCGTCCTAAAATAAACAGATATTGAGAATAATTAAACTCAATTATCGAACAAAGAATTGTCCCCGGATTTTGACCTTTTTGTGATTCCGAGATGCTTGTAAGCGAGGGGTGTTGCTTCGCGTCCCTTCGGCGTTCTTCTTATGAACCCTTCGACCATGAGGAAAGGTTCGTAGACGTCCTCTATGGTTCCGGTATCTTCGCCGAGAGAAGCCGCGATAGTGGAAAGGCCGACGGGTCCGCCGTTATGCTTAACAATAATTGTCTCAAGAATTTTTTTATCTATAGAATCGAGACCGAACTCATCAACACCGAGAGATTCTAGAGCAAACACTGCGATTTTCCTGTCTATAGTGCCGTTTCCCTTAACGATGGCAAAATCCCTCGTTCTCTTGAGGAGCCTGTTCGAAATACGCGGAGTGGCGCGGCTTCTTTTCGCTATTTCGAGCGCGCCTTCTTCTGTAATTTTAATGTTGAGAATATGGGCCGAGCGTTTCACGATGTCGACAAGGTTATCGGTTGAATAGTAATCAAGATGGCAGTTGATGCCGAACCTGTCGAGCAGAGGCGATGAGAGCAGCCCCTGTCTGGTCGTTGCGCCTATCAGTGTAAATTTTTCGAGTTTGATAGGGATGCTTCTTGAAGCGGGACCTGAATCTATTATTATATCGAGTTTATATTCTTCCATCGCGGAGTAAAGAAACTCTTCGACGACTTTGGGTATTCTGTGGATTTCGTCGATAAACAGTATCTGTTTATCTTTAAGTTTAGTAAGCATCCCCGCGAGGTCGCCGGGTTTCTCAATAACGGGACCTGAAGTGCTGATAATTTCGGCATTAAGCTCGTTTGCAATGATGTTTGCCAGAGTCGTTTTGCCGAGTCCCGGCGGACCTGTAAACAGCACGTGATCGAGCGATTCTTTCAGTTTTTTCGCGCTTTCGATGAAAACTTTAAGGTTTTCCTTTACTTTTTTCTGTCCTGTAAATTCGGAAAAATCTTTCGGTCTGATTAACGATACAAAATCCTTTTCATCTTCCGGCTGCGGCTGCGGGCTGTTTACGCCTTTTCGATCTTTCATCTGAAATCCATAAAATTTAAATAAAAATAATGTTAAATTTATTCACAAACAAATTATTTATTATGAGTGCCGATGAAATCAAAAAAATAGATATGCTTTTTGTCGTTAAGAGAACGAGGATTCTCGGTATAGCGATACTGACGGGTATGACTCTTGTATATTTAATCGGAATCTTTGTTTCGTCACAGAACGTGAACGAAGAGCTTGCTTTTGTGAATCTGTACAGCTTCATATTCTGTGTTGCCCTCTGCGCGGTATCTTTGCTTCTGAAGCGGATGCTGTTCGCGAAAGTTAATCAGAAAAATTTTGCTGCGCAGTATTTTAACGCGCATGTGCTTCCTTTCGCTTTGTGCGATCTGGGGGGACTCATATGCATAATGTCGAACCTGTTCGTAAACAGCAATCTTGTCTATGCTACAGCGGGGTTTGTAATCACTGCTGCAGTAATGATACTGAACTTCCCAAAGAACGACGACTATTCACGTATTGGTCTGTGAGCATTCTTGCCTGATGTTTTTAGCTTGTAAATAAGGTATTTATTTAAAATATTTAATTAACAAAGCAAATCACCGAAAGGGGAAAAATGCGCCTGGCAAATTTCATCTTGTTCCTGACTTTTACAGTTCTTGTAACCACTTATATTTTTTCCTGCAAAGACGAGCCGACCGAGGTTCCTTCTCCTCCGCGTGAAGTCTCAATGAATATAAGCGGCGCGTTATCAGGATGGAATCTTGGCAGCGGATATTCCCTGATTGCCGTGGCAGAGGTTCCTTCGGTCAACGATACAAAAAAGGTAGGGCTTGATACCGCGTCTATCGGTTCCGGAGGAGATTTCACGATGGTGCTTCATGCTATATATGACAGGTACTGCACTGAACCTATCATAGTCAATGAACCAAACTGCAACAATAACATCAATCCATCTCCTTACATCCTTCGTCAGGCAAAAATACGTATGGAGATCTATCAGGGCGGAGCTTATAAAGGTTACGTGACGAATATTGTTCACAGAGTCGGCCAGGACACCATCGGCACATATTACATTACATACAGGGGGTACAGTGCTGCGGGTTCTATAACGGGATTCAAGATTTGCGTGAATAACGATACCACGTACAGAACGACATATTCCTATAACCTTAATACGTCATACGGCTGGACAAAGGTGGTAAGGGCCGTCGTTTTTAAGGACACGAATTACGTCTCATACGAGGAAACGAACAACGATCCGCAGTACGGTGTTATCTGGGAATACAGCATGAATTGAATTAATCAATTCGGTGAAAATTCAATTTTCTTATATTGTAATTAATCAAAACGGGGTAAAGCTATGAAAAGACTTAGTCTGATTTTGCTGCCGGTAATTTTTATAGGCATACTGTATTCCTGTAACAACGAAACATCAAGTCCTACCATCAACATCGGACCTACGGGTCTTTCACTTAGCGGAACTCTTCCCGGCTGGTCGTTTGGCTCGGGATATTATCTTGCCGTATGCGTGACACCAAGCTCAAAGTACCAGAGAACCGTCCTCGATTCGTGCGCCATAGGAACAGACGGAAGTTTTTCTGTCAATCTTCCTGTTCTCGACGATAAATATTATGACGATACTGTCAATTACAGCAGCGCATACTGCTTTGACAGCATTGTAATACAGCCTCCGTATCTGAAAGACGCGAACACTGTTTTTGAAATTCACAAAAACGGCGGCATCCGCGGAGCGGTCAGGGGAAAGAAGCACATGGTAGGTATGGATTCGGTAAACACATACTATCTTTCTTACCGCGCATTCAATTCGGGAGCGAACATCACGGGCCACTCGCTTTGTTATGAAAATCACGGAACATATGTGGACACTACATATACAGTGCTGACAATAAACCTGAATAAAGGATGGAACACACTTGTAAGCATAGTAACCGCCAAATCTAACGGCAGGATGGAATACCT
>CAIKZJ010000152.1 GCA_903831845.1 uncultured Ignavibacteriota bacterium | reverse complement strand
TACGTAACCCGTTTGATTGTTGATGAAATATATGCCGGTTACTGTAGTGCTTGCCGGTATGGGATTGTTCGTGCTGTCGAATGTCATTCCGCTGTTCGTGGTTCTGAATATGGAGCCGTATGTTCCGACAACTATTCCCGTATCTTTGTCGAAGAACCACGCGCTTCGAAGGTCGGAGACCTGTACCGGTATACCCGAAACCCGGCCTGTTCTGTGATTGACAATCCAGTTCGCGCCTCCGTTCGTGGTCTTCACGAATGCGCCTCTGAATCCTATCGCGTAAATCGTATTCGCGTCCCACATTTTTACCCATCGCAGGTCATTGCCCTGAGGCGACTGGTGAAGCCACTTCCATTCAGTGTTTATCTGCGCGTTTGCGGATGCGCAGAATAAAAAAATCATTGCAGTTATAAGAAAAAGTTTTTTCATGGCCATATATAATTTTCTTATTTTAATGAATTATATTTTGTTTTTCAGTAAAAAAATATGAACACCTCGTTTGAGCGCTTTTGCTGCTATTCAAACTGATTAATTATACGACCATTATTAACTTGAACATTTACATTGGCGCTGATAGATTAAACAAACCTCTTAATTTTTGTTTTACTATGAAAACAAGAATTTTATTAGCCGCGTTGTTCTGTATTCTCGCTGTTAACGCATTCGCCCAGTCGGGCTGGCAGCTTCTTAACCCGCTTCCAATTTCATGCGGGCTCACGTCCGTACAGTTCATTAATTCAAACACGGGATATGCCGTCGGAATGAAAGGGCTTGTAAAAAGCACGAACGGAGGAGCAAACTGGACAAGACTTTCCGATACAGGATATTATCTGGGTACGTATTTTGTCAATGCTTCGACGGGTTGGATATCGGGTGATTATATAAAGAAGACTACTGACGGAGGGACTACCTGGACGATACAACAGTCTCTCGATTACGAATACAGGTGCAAACTTTTCTTTGTAAACGAGAATACGGGCTGGAATGTTGGTTCGCAGACAATATACAAAACTACGAACGGCGGGTTAAACTGGAATGTCAATCCGGGATTCGGAGCCGCAAATCTTTTTGATGCGTTTTTCCTTGATGCTAATACGGGATGGATATCGGCGGGGCTGACGGGCATCGCAAAAACTACCAACGGAGGGAATAACTGGTCCGTTGTTTCCCTGACTTCATCGCCATATCAAATGAGTTTCATCAACGCAAATACCGGGTATGCTAACTGTTCCGACTCTAAAGTAATCAAAACTACCGACGGCGGTCTCAGCTGGAACACGGTTTGTACGGGATTGTATAATAATGCAAGAGGAATACTTTTTCTCAATGAAAATACGGGATGGATTCCGGGACACAATAATTATACCGCTTTGGTTATGAAAACCACGAACGGTGGAGTGAACTGGTCAGTCCAGAGGTTTATCAAATCCGACGAACTGACTTCTGTTTCATTTTCGGATATTAACACAGGCTGGGTGGTTGGCGGCAAAGGGGAAATTATTAAAACTACAAACTCGGGCGTGAACTGGTCATACCAGAGTTCGGAAATTGTGCATACTTTCTTATCAGTGTTTTTCACGGATGCGTACACTGGTTTCGCCGCGGGATATTGGGATACATCGATTTATAAGCATTCCTCAATATTTAAAACAACCGACGGCGGCTATAACTGGACACCGAAATCGTTTGACGTGCCGAATTCATTATGGTCTGTCTTTTTTTCAGGTCAGAATACCGGCTGGTGTGTCGGGGTGAACAGCCGGATATTGAAGACAACAAACGCAGGGGAAAACTGGTTTTACCAGTATCCGGATTCATCCACCGATTTTAACTCTGTGTATTTCGTGAATCAGAACACAGGCTGGGCAGGCGGTACAAGAATTTTGAAAACGACCAACGGCGGAGCAAACTGGTTCTGGCAGTCGAATTATATCGGCAACTCTCTTAGCTTTGCCGATGCCAACACAGGCTGGGCTCTGGGTTATTTCGCTGATTTAAGCACGACTACTAACGGCGGCGCGAACTGGATTAAGCGCGATCTGCCTATATGGTTTCAGAATTATCCTTCGGCGCTTCAGATGCTGAATTCCCAGACGGGATATGTGGTAGGAGCATTCGGCAATATGATATTCAAATCCACTAACGGCGGTGTTAACTGGTTCTCGATTCCTTTACCTATTATTAATATCGGCAACACGGTTTTCTTTACGGATGTCAATACGGGGTACATTTCAGGCGATGATAAAATCGCGAAAACAACAAACCAGGGACTGAACTGGACCGTCTCCGGATATCCTTCTGCGCAGACGGTGTACTCGACGTATTTCGTTAACGGAAATACAGGCTGGGCTGTTGGCTACGGCGGCCTTATATTAAAAACGACTACGGGCGGAGTCGGCATAAATCCTTTAATTACCCCCGTCCCCGATAAATATATACTGTACCAGAACTATCCGAATCCGTTTAATGCGGTCTCGCGAATCAGGTTCGAAATTCCGAAATCCGGGCGGGTGAAAATCGAAATCCATGATGTCACCGGAAGGCTGATTGATACGCCTGTTAATGAATATCTCCGCGCGGGCGCTTACGGGACAAATTTCGATGGAAACCGGCTTTCAAGCGGCGTGTATTTCTGCAGACTGCTGGCAGGGAATTACTCGCAAACTGTCAAAATGATTCTCGTCAAATAACCTGCCTGAAAAATTCACCTCAAAGGGAACTATTATTGCATTATTTCAATTTATATGTATATACATATAATGTTGAAACATATATTAATAAATTAAAACAAAAACAATGAAAACACTGAAAACAACGGCAAGGATTCTCTTCGCGGTGCCTTTTATCGTGTTCGGGATAAATCACTTTTTAAACGCGGGCATGCTGGCGGGTTACGTACTTGCAAAATGGCCTGCAGCGGTCATACTTGTTTACCTCTCCGGTGCGGGTATGATTCTCGCAGGAATCAGTTTTGTCATAAATAAATACGTCAGGCTGGCGGCTCTCCTGCTTGCGGCTGAACTCGCGATTTTCGCTTTCGCTATACAGATGCCGGGATTGTTCAATCCCCAGACAATGCAGATGTCGATGATAGGATTTCTAAAGGATTTCTCTCTGATGAGCGCTGCTCTTTACGTTGCGGCTTCGACAGAAGAATAAAAAACTTTTACGTATAAAAAAACCGCCGGCGAAAACACCGGCGGTTTTTTATGCAAGAAAGCTTACTTTATGAGAACCATCTTCTTTATTTCTGTGAATTCGCCCGCCTTGATGCTGTAGAAATAAACACCGCTGGCAAGGTTTTCCGTGCCGAATTCGATTGAATAATTACCCGCTTTGTACTGTCCGTTCGCGAGTACCATCACTTCCTTGCCGCTCACGTCGTATACTTTAAGTTCGACAAGCGCATCCTTCTTTAATCCGAACTTAATCGTAGTTGAAGGATTGAACGGGTTCGGATAATTCTGTTCAAGATAATACTTGTCCGGAACCTCCGTCGACGGCTCGCCTATGCTGGTCGGAGTGCAGCTTGCCACAGTGCTGAAATCGCTGGTCTTCGGCGTGCAGTACCTGTCGGATGCTTTCACCCAGAAATAATAGGTCGTGCCGTTCGTAAGACCTGTGTTCACGTACGTTGTGTCCGGCTGGTTCTTCGTCCCTATCATTGTCGCGGTCGACGGGTTGTTCGTGGTGTTCCTGTAAACGCTGTAAACACTCATGTCGAACTCTGTGTTCTTCTTCCATTTAAGAGTCGCCGTCTGATTTGAACCGACTGCCGTCAGGTTGGTCGGTACTGCCGGTGTTAATGTGTCCGCAGCAGGCAGAGTCCTGTATGTCGGCGCAGGGTTTACGTTCTGCTTCGTGTAATACAGGAAATCGGGTGTCCCGTAGTGCATGCCCGTTAAAATATTTGTCGGAAACGAGTTCTGCGTGCAGGAATTCAGATATCTCATGTCGCCGTATGTCAGATGCTGGCCTATCTGACTGCTCGACCCGTAATAGTACATGTCGCCTGAACCGTTGAAGAGCGTCATAATGTATTGCTGGCCTGACTTTATCCACAGCGGAGCGGGCAGCGCGTTATAGTTATAAGCACCGACAGAACCCGCGTCCACCTGTATCTGCGCAAGAATAGCCTGAGTGCTGAAATCGAATAACGTCAGATATCTCTGCGTGGCGTTCGGCGTCCTCTTACCGAAGTATGCAACAAGAACGTCCTCGTTCGCGGTGAAGCGGAAACCCCTCTGGCAGTTGCTGACGGTGTTCGACGAAGCGACAACTACGCTGTCGGTTGAAGAATGCGGTCCGTAAAATACGCCGAGAGTCGAAGTATTCGTTGCTCCCGCATAACCGAAGAACATGTAAACCAGCGTCGAATCGTTTGCCCCTATCGAGGGAACACTGACCCAGATTGCTGTCGTATCCGTGTTAAGATAACCCTCCACCCAGTGATTAAGCAATGAGGTCGTGTTGCAGGCAGGGGAAAATTTTATGTCCTTTCCGTCCGTCTGCATCCATCCCGAAGAAATGTACGCAGCGGTTCCTGTTACAAGTTTGACCTGCACGTTAGTCAGTGCCGTGCCGGTGTTATTCTTAATATAAAACGGCGCCTCGTATTTATATTGAGAATAAACTGATGTGGAAATAAAGATAATGAGAAGAGCTAATACAGTAATTACCTTTTTCATAGAGCCTCCTGATAAATATTTTTAAAAATATTTGGTGGTGCCGAAAGAAAAAGTTAATATCTTTTAACGAAGTAACTGATTTGCTTGTGCAGTATGAACAGTTAAGCCGGATATAATCTGTAAATACATACCTGTGACCCCTTGTATGTATGAAATCAAATTATATTATACGACCTGCTCAGGTGTGAAAATAATTTGCAGGTAAATCCTGTGATAATTACCTGATCAAACTAAACTTTGATAATATAGTATTTATTGTCAAGTATATTACGCGTTCCGAAAATACGTAAATACCGGAAATAACCTATTTTAAAAGCACCATTTTCTTTATATCGGAAAAATCGCCTGCCTTTATTCTGTAAAAATATACGCCTGAAGGAAGGTTTCCCGCGTTGAAAGTTATCTCATGCACGCCTTCGCGTTTTATTCCGCTGAACAGTACCTTTATTTCCTTTCCGAGCGCGTTGTAAACAGTGAGCGTTACGTTACCCGCCTCAGGCATAGAGAACTTAATCGTCGTAGAAGGATTGAACGGATTCGGATAATTTTCGTAAAGTCTGTATTCGCCGGGAATTTCGTTAACGGTCTCTTCATATCCCGTTATCATGTTCGGGTCGAATACGGAGAAACACCCGAAACCGAGTCCGGATACGAGCGTTCTCACGACAGCTCCCGTGGTGTCGTCAATTTCATAAACACCTGTGCTGTTCGAAACAAGATAGTTTCCGCCCGGCAGCTTGCAGACGCCCCTTAATCCCGTAACGACCTTGAAAGTGTCTTTTATTACCCCTGCGGAATCGTAAATCCTTAATCCCGAAAGTCCGCCGCTGAATTCGCACACGCCGACTCTGCCGCCTGCTATGTTTATCATCTGCTGCGGAAAATTTAAAGTCGAGGCTATGTAATCACCGAGGAATGCGCCCGTGCTTATGTTGTATCTTCCTATGTTTGTCGTGCCGCTCGAATTTCCCAGAAGTATATCATTAGTCCTGAGTAAAAGGTTGTACGGGCTGTTGATGTATTCGGTCGCGAATGTGTTTAAGAAATTTCCGTTGTGGTCAAACTGCTGCACCGTGTTATAAGAGTTGCCCTGCGTGCCCTGGTTGGTCACGAGCAGGTTTCCGTTTGCCCTGAATTCCATGTCGCGGATGTTGTCCAGTATAGCGTTGTTCAAACCGCCCGCCGGTGCGAATACCTGCAGGTACGCGCCGCTCGTATCGAACAGCTGAACCACGTCCGCTACCTGGTCTGCTACTATCACGCGCGTTCTTGACAATTGAAGTACCTTTCTCGGAGTCTGAAGTATCGTCGGGCCGCTGTACGGAATGAACGCCGTATCCACAAGATCACCCGTGTTGAAGTCGAAGGCGAATACGCTGCGCCTTGATATCGTGCTGCATGGCAGAAGGTATAATTTGCTTAATGATTTTCTCTTCGATATGTTTAGTTTTTCACCCGTGTTGTCCACCGTGCCGTTTCCATATGTAATGCGCGCTTTCGATAAGTCGAAACTTCTTGCTATGTCTTCATAATATGAACATCTGCCTCCGTTGTATGGATTGTGGAAATCCGTTATCACTGAATATATCACTCGCCCGTTGTCGGAAGCGATAGCGGTTATGTATGCCGCGTCCTTTATATAAATCTCGCAAGGAAGCCCCTTGCTTATTGCAAGGTTTTCCGCTTCAATCCTTATCGTTGGATTTTTTTCGGCCTGTATGATCAGGTTCGCAAAATCAAATCCGGTCTGTGCATTAAGAGCGAATGCCCATATAAAAAGTATAACGGTCAAAGTTAATTTCTTCATAATTCGTTTTTTTGTAAAAATATTTTTTTCGGCTTAAAATTGAAATTCATTTTTTTTCACAAACGGAATTATTTTAAAATCTAATCAAGATATTATTCATATAGTGTGATTACTCTGCACGGAAACAGCTAAAAATAAAACATAGTCTGCTGACTTTTAAGAGTGTGATTTTATTAATAAAAAACGGTGATTTTTTAACAAAATTGCGGTTTTATTTGGCAGGGAAATTGTAAAAGACATATTGATTAAACAATTTAAAATTACCAAGGGGTTATATAATGAAAAACTTTGCATTTATATTTCCGCTTATTTTTGGATTCCTGCTGCAGAATACTGTTTATGCCCAGAATAAAACTGATGGAATTTCTCCAAAACCTCTTACTGCCACAATAAGCGCGAAAGGAACTGTGCTCGCTCCTGTTTCCGTGGTTTCAACTCGGGATCTTGATTTCGGAAGCGATATACTTCCGGGAATTATAAGAACAATCGATAAGAACTCCGTTTCGGCCGGTAAGTTCTCTATAATGGGAGAACCCGGCAAGGAAATCAGCATTGAAGTTGCATTGCCGCCTGAACTTATTTGCGGTGAAGAACATCTTATGATAGCTTTTTCTCCGACTGACGCGGGATACAAGCTGCCCGGAGGCAGCGTCGTTGACTTCGATCCTGCCAATCCTGTTAATGCCGTTTTCGGTACCGATGGCGCAATGGATGTGCTCATCGGGGGATCCGTGCAGCCGACTTATACTCAGCCGGCAGGCCTTTACGAAGGAACGGTTACTGTCACTTTCTACTATACAGGCAACTGATCCGTATAACCGGGTTTTAATAATAAGAAGGGGTGTTCCGTAAGGAATTCCCCTTTATTTATTGATTATGAAGATTGGAAAAGTCTAAAGGAAAAATACTACGCTTGCTCGCGGCGGGAATTGTCAGCTTCCTGTTTGCTTCAGCGCTCTCATCCGAACTCTGTTTTTCACAGCAGGAGAATCTTCAGATTACTTATTCGCGGAATCTCGATTTCAGACAGCTCATTCCGGGTGTGAAAAAAATTATCAGCGAAACTTCTCCCGACGCAGGCAAGATAATAATAAGGAATTCCGGCGGATGGCGTATGGTCGGCCTGTCTCTTAATCTGCCGGGCAGCTTAAACTCGGGGGCGGATTTCGTACCCGTCATTTTTTCCGCTACTTACAGTGTGAATCCGAACGATAACCAGCCCGGAATTCCTTTTAATCCTTACTCCGGAACTACGCTTTCCTTCGACGACAGGAACAGAGAATACTATATAAGGATAGGCGGAACTGTCGATCCGCGCGGAATACAGAGCTCCGGAGAATACAACACACCGGTCATAATTATTTTAACAATATTAAACGAATGATATGAAAAATTTTCTTGCGGCTATTGTGGTTTTTCTTGCACTGTCGTCTGCGCGCGCGCAGGTGACGGTAGCGCCCGTTACAGTCCATATAAACGACGCCGATAAAAACGGGTATATAGTCGTAAGAAATAATTCGAACAGCTCTTCCTGGGAAGTCAGCATTGAAATGAAATTCGGATACCCTGTTTCAGACTCACTGGGAAAAACCGTGCTGTATTTTCCCGAAAAGGAAAACGAAACAGACCCGTCCGCGGTTAAATTCGTCAGCTTCTATCCGCGCAAATTCATACTCGCCCCGCTCGGCGAACAAACCGTCCGCATTACCGCAAAGCCTAAAGGCCTTAATGACGGCGAGTACTGGGGCCGGCCTGTAATAAGATCAAAAGTCGTTCCCGGCTCGGATACGACCGGAAAGGAAACGATAAACGCCGGACTCGGAGTTGAATTCCGCACGGTGATTGCACTTAACTACAGAAAGGGAAAAGTCTCGACTTCCGTGAATTTCCCCGAAGTGAAATGCTCATATGACGGAAACAAAATTGCAGTGATCGCGAACCTCAAACGCGAAGGCAATGCGGCTTACCTGGGAAATATCATAGCGTCCCTTAAGGATTCGGAAGACAATGAAATTAAAAGCGTCAGACAGGAGATATCCGTTTACTACGAACTTAATAAACGGGTTGAGATCGAAACGGGAAAACTGAAACCCGGCAAATATACAGTTACGGTCTCGCTCAATACGGACCGGGAAGAACCCGGAAGCAAAATTATCAAAGGCAATTCCGTCGAAAAGAAAATTACTCTGAACGTTAACTGATGAAACGCATCGCCGCATATATGGTTTTTTTTTGCTCGTAAGGTGCCTTGCTGCCCAGACAAGCGCGCCTGACGACTCTATCCTGACAGTCGGCCCGGGTTTCGAGGAAGCTCCCGTGCAGATAAACGCCGAAAAAGCCGGTTCTTTTATTCTCAACTGCTTCGCTAAAGACAAAATTTTCTACGTTCCCGCCGCTGAACTGTTCTCCCGCCTGAAAATCGATTTCAGGATTACAGATGGCGGCGCCGTGATAAGCGGTTTCTTCTTAGAAGAAAACTGCCCTTACGAAATCAACGCGATAACTAAAAATATAACTCTTAACGGTAACAGGCTGCAGCTTAAACCGGGTGAATTTATTTTTAACGGCACGGATATTTTCCTTACCTCTTATCTCTTTGAAAATATTTTCGGGATCAGACTTGACGCCGACTTTAACAGAATGGACGCGTACCTGACGTCAAAACAGAAACTGCCCGTCGTTGCGGAACTCGAAAGGAACCTCCTCCGCGACAGGAACGTTTCAGGTCGGACGGGATTAAAAGACGTCGATATATTTATTCCGAGGAAAAGGAAAATGCTCGGACTCGGCGTCTTCGACTGGAACCTCAACTACACTCACTCATCGCCTGATAATAACAGACTCTATTACAATCTGGCACACGGCTCGGAAATTTTCGGAGGCGATTTCATAGCGAGGATTAACGGCGACGATAAAAAAGCGTTCGACAGAAATAACGCCGAGTTCAGGTGGAGGTTCGTAGACGACAGGAAATTCTTTAAACAGGCGATCGCCGGAAACATGCGCCTGCAGTCGAACCTGCTGGACAATACTCAGGGAATAAGAATAACCAATTCTCCTCCCGTATCAAGAAGGACTATCGGAAATTATAAAATATTCGACAGGACGGGAGTCAAATGGGACGTCGAGCTCTACATCAACAACGAACTTATTGCTTACACAAAGTCCGATGAAAATGGTTACTTCGAATTCAACGTTCCGCTGCTTTACGGCTCGAACTACATTACCCTTAAGTACTACGGAAATTCCGGAGAGATAAGAACGGAGGAGCGCGTCATTCAGGTGCCGTTTAATTTCCTGCCGGAAAAAACAGTCGAGTATAATGTAAGCTGCGGTACGATGAAGACGGGAAACCACAGTTTATTCTCGGAGTCTGACGTGAGCTGGGGAATTACTAAATTTCTCACTTCCGGAACCGGGCTCCTTTATTTCGATGAACCCGGCGTGAAAAAGTTTTATCCTTACGCCAATACGTCGGTCCGCATTATCGATAACGTGATTGCCAGCGCGGATTATTTCCACGGACTCAAAGGAAGCGCCAGCCTCAGCCTGCTTCTGCCTTCGCAGATATACGCTACCGCATCTTATATCAAATACGGAAGGAACGATTACTTCAACCGTTTCAATTACAGCGAAGAAGAAAATATCTCTGCCTTCGTTCCCCTGGTTTTCAAAGGGATATCACTAAGCATTAGAACAAGCGTTAGAAATGTTGTTTCGGATAATTTCAAATTTCTGTTTCTTAATTCCGGCGTATTCCTCAATTACAGAAAATTTCAGGGAAGCGTCGTAACAAACGCCGCGTGGAATAAAACGCAGGATAGATACGAAGACGCCGGCTCCCGCACAACCGCGGGATTGTCTTACCGCGTGTACGGAGATTTTCTCGTCAGACAGCAGACAGAGATAGACCATACTTCGGGAAAATTTTCCAACGCCGGAATTTATCTCGATAAGGGTATTCTCGGCGCAGGATGGCTGACTGTCTTCGCGTTCAGGGATTTTATTAATAACGACTATTCAGGCGGACT
The DNA here is from genome assembly GCA_903831845.1 of uncultured Ignavibacteriota bacterium. GTDB lineage: Bacteria > Bacteroidota > Ignavibacteria > Tepidaquicellales > Tepidaquicellaceae > CAIKZJ01. The sequence goes on along the minus strand of CAIKZJ010000152.1, from coordinate 175 downwards.
TACATTCAGGTTTGATTTTTCGTTCGGAAGGTATAATGCCGGATATTCCTCCGCCCGCTCCGGCTGGGACTTCCAGCAGTCGCTCTACGGCTCTCTGGGATTCGACCAGTACAGAAAGAATTTTTTCTTCGATAACCAGAACATGGTGTCCCGCGGCGGACTCTCGCTCGTGCCG
>CAIKZJ010000151.1 GCA_903831845.1 uncultured Ignavibacteriota bacterium | reverse complement strand
CTCTACTATTCGACATACAACTCCGGCAAAACCGCAAGACTCGAACAGTCGACTGACCCGACATACACGATTCCGTTCGACGGCATAAAAAATTTCCTGCCGGGCGCCGACGGTGTTCTGATAAATATGATATCCGGCGTCGACATAGAACTGGATACTCTTGTAAGCATAAGAAAAAGCTTCAGCGGATTCATGCACATGGACCTTCACAACCTCGTAATGAAAACCCATCCCGACGGACGCAGGGAACAGGTGCATCTCGAGAACTGGAAAGAATGGTGCTCGGTAACGGATACCGTCCAGATGAACGAGTTTGAACTTCAGATCCTGGCGAAAGAAACCAGGAACAGTTATGAAATCGCCGAAGAGCTCCTTATAAACAGAAACAGGAACATGACCGGACTAGTAGTAACAAGAGGCAAGGACGGCGTAAGCGGTTTCCAGAAAAAGGAGAAATCTTTCGGAGAGGAAAAGTATTTCGACATTGACAGGACAGACGTCAACGCGGTAGAGAATCCGCATTTCGTCGACAGCACCGGATGCGGCGACGTGTTCGCGGCTTCCTTCACGCTCGATTATTCAAAGAACAGAGACTTCGACAAGAGCCTTCACTACGCCACTAGAATCGCCTCGCACAAAGCATCGCTTTCCGGAATTGACGAACTGTTTAAACTGAAATGATGAAAAAAGGCAAAATCCTAATCACGGGTTCCAACGGACTCCTCGGCCAGGCAATTGTTTCAATCTTTACGCGCGAATCGGATTTCGAACTCGTGCTTTCTTCCGTGGAAGAGACATCGAACATTAATCTCAATTACAAATACATACAGCTCGATATAACATCAAAGGAGCAGGTAAAGAAAACGGTTTCGGAAATCGCTCCCGATCTCATAATAAACTGCGCGGCGTACACTGACGTCGACGGCTGCGAGACTGAAAGGGTGTTAAGCTGGAAGCTCAATGTTGACGCTGTTAAGCACCTTATTATCGCCGCAAGACCGAACAACGTAAAGATTGTGCATTTTTCGACCGACTACGTATTCGACGGAAAGAACGGACCGTACGACGAGCTCGCGAAACCAAATCCTATTTCATTCTACGGCCGGTCAAAACTTGCCGCGGAAAACGCTCTGATCACAAGCGGAATAAAATACGCCATCATTAGAACAATGGTGCTCTTCGGAATCGGCAGCAAGGTAAAAACAAATTTCGCGACGTGGCTCGTCAACAAACTTTCTGCAGGCGAAAGAATTAACATAGTCGACGACCAGATAGGCAACAGCACAATAGTCGATGACCTCGCGTACGGCACGCTGAAACTCATTGAAGCCGAAAAGGAAGGAATTTACAACATCGCCGGAAAAGACATAGAATCGAGGCTTGAGTTCACATATAAGCTCTGCGATGTTTTCGGATACAAAAAGGAACTGATAAACACAATAAAGACAAAAGACCTGAACCAGCCCGCCCCCAGGCCGCTGAATTCGGGATTAATAACTCTGAAGGTACAGTCGGAACTCGGTTTCGAACCGATGGGAACGGTTGAATCCCTTCAGATGCTAAAATATCAACTGGGTTACTAAACATAATATATCATGCTTGACATTAAACTTATCAGGGAAAATCCCTCGCACGTAATTGAAAAACTTAAACTCAGAAACGAGGATACGGCCGTTATCGGAAAAATTCAGGAAACTGACGCAAGAAGACTGGAAGTCATTAAGAAAGCCGACGCCCTGAAAGAACTCAGGAACAAGGTTTCCGACGAGATCGCTGTGATGAAGAAGAACAAACAGGACGCTGCGGATAAGATTGCCGAAATGAAGAAAGTGTCTGATGAAGTTAAACAGCTCGACGTGGACCTGCGGACGATAGAAACGGAAATAGAGAATCTGCTATATTATGTTCCCGCTCTTCCTGCAGACGGAATACCCGTAGGAAAAAGCGCCGACGAAAACGTAGAGCGCGAAGTCTGGGGCGAAAAGAAGAATTTTGATTTCAAGGTCAAGGACCATATAGAACTTTCTAAGAAACTCGACATACTTGATTTTGAACGCGGCGCGAAAATAACGGGAAGCGGTTTCCCGCTGTATAAGGGCAAAGGAGCAACGCTCGAGCGCGCGCTTATCTGCTTCATGCTCGATACGCACATAACAAAAGGATACAGGGAAGTAATGACTCCCGTGCTCGTCAACCGCGCATCTATGGAAGCCGCGGAGAAAGTGCCGAAGTTCGAGGATGACATGTACAGGGTTAACGAAGACGATTTGTTCGCGATACCGACCGCGGAAGTGCCCATTATCAACATACACCGCGACGAAATCCTCAAGGAAGACGAACTTCCTATGAAATACTGCGGATTCACGAACTGTTTCAGGCGCGAAGCCGGCAGCTACGGCAAGGACACGAAGGGTTTCCTGCGCGTCCATCAGTTCAACAAAGTCGAACTTATAAATTTCTGTACCCCGGAAAAATCCTACGAGGAAATGGAAAAAATGCTCGGAGACGCCTGCGCTATCCTTCAGGCGCTCAACGTGCATTACAGGGTTATTGAGCTCTGCACGGGCGACATAGGTTTCTCGGCAAGCAAATGCTACGACATCGAAGTATGGTCATATGCGGAAAACAAATGGCTTGAAGCCTCGTCTGTCAGCAACTGCACCGACTTCCAGAGCAGGCGCGCGAAAATAAGATACAAGAAAGCCGTCGAGGGCGGTAAGACAAAAACCGAACTGGTTCACATACTTAACGGCAGCGGGCTGGCGACTTCAAGGCTGATGGTCGCTCTTCTCGAGGCCAACCAGACGAAAGAAGGAAACATAACAGTGCCCGAAGCATTGAGAAAATACACGGGCTTCGACACTATCTAGATTATTTCAACCCAAACAAAAAAGCCGGAATCAAATTCCGGCTTTTTCATTTCCGATACTCCGTTACTTTAACACAATCCCCTGCTCGACCATCGTTCCGATGATTTTCTT
>CAIKZJ010000150.1 GCA_903831845.1 uncultured Ignavibacteriota bacterium | reverse complement strand
TATGTTACGGGTGAGCTCGGTCTCCACATGTTAAAGTACGAGAACAGGTTCATAGAAGGAAGCTTCAACACTTCTTCATCGAATCCGCTTCAGATTAATCTTAACAGCACTTCCGAAAGCGCGAGCGAGACGGCGTTCGGTTTCGCAATCGGCGGCGGCATGGAATTTCCGCTGGTTCCGAAGATAGGCTTCGATATCGGCGTAAAATTAAATTATTTTGCGACTACTTTTTCAAAGAAGTATACCGTTGTGAGGAATTCGAATTCATCATTCACTTCGGAAGAGCTCAAGAATCCGTTGTACCTGACGGGAAAGATAGGAGTGACGATACACTTGTAACAATTAGCAATTAACATTTAGCAATTAGAACTTCAGAGCGGGCGGAAGCCCGCTTTTAGTTTAAAGTGTAAAGTTGAAAATTCAAAATTACAGTTTAAAATTAAAAATGGTTATTGCGGATTTAAAAATAATAAGTTCAGATATTTGCAGATTTGTTTAAGGATAGAAATTGCGAGGTGCCGGATATAATTTAGTCAGAATATATTTATCACGTAGTTATAATACCTATAACAATTATCGGGTATTATTTACCGGACAAAAATATTCGCAAGCAATAAATAAAGAAGTTAAACCGGAAAAACACATATACGATATGAAGAATATTTTAATTGCGGTTGTTTCACTTATTGCAGGTATTGCGATAGGAATATTGTTCTCGGGATTTTTTTCAGGCAAACAGGTGGATATTTATGCTGAAATTCCTACTGTCGAGGAGATGAAAGCGGATCTGATTAAATCGATCCGGCCGGACGAGCAGCAGGCGGGGACTGTCGGGCCTGTCGCGGACAGGTACGCGGCAAATTTGCACACAACACTGACAGAATGCCAGAAAAAAATGTACCTGTGGAACGAGTACATGTACAATGAGCTGAAAACGGTGCTGAATGACGCTCAGAAGGCGAGTTTTGAGAAAAGGATAAGGGAGATAAAAACCAGAATTGGAATTAATAATTAATAATTATTAATTGAAATGATTCCTCCTCCGATAACGTCTGCGCCTTCGTAGAAAACTGCGGATTGTCCGGGGGTAATGGATTTTTTCGGGTCGTCGAAAGTGACTTTTATTTCGGTATCGCTGATTTGCTCTAAAACAGCGGGAGCGCCGGGGTCCTTGTATCGTATTTTCACGTTTGCTTTAAGAGGAGCGTCGAGTCTGGCGTATTTCATGAGGTTAATATCTTTAGCGATGAATGTTCTGTTATACAGCCCTGTTTCGTCGTCGACGAATATCGTATTTGATTCGGCGTCAATCTTCGAGACGTAGAGAGGTTTTCCTGCCGATACGTTTATACCTCTGCGCTGTCCGATTGTGTAATACGGGAATCCTTTATGCGTACCTATCTTCTTATCGTGATATACTATATCACCGTTTTCAAGTTTCTTCTTCAGATCCGGAATACGGATTTCAAGAAGTTCCCTGTAATCGTTATTCGGAACGAAGCAAATTTCCTGCGAGTCGGGTTCATGAGCTGTTTTCAATCCAAGTTTTTCAGCCATTTTTCTCGTTTCAGGTTTTGTATATTCGCCGAGCGGGAAAAGAGTCATGGCCAGGCCTTCCTGTGACACCTGCCACAGAGCGTAAGTCTGGTCTTTATTCGAATCGTGGGAATTAGAGGCATAGAATCTTCCGGTTGACTCGTCTTTTTTTACACGCGCATAGTGGCCTGTTGCGATAAAATCAGCGCCGAGTTCTTTAGCCCTGTCGAGCAGGACGCCCCATTTAATTGTTTTGTTGCAAAGAACGCATGGATTCGGAGTTCTGCCCGCCATGTATTCTTTTATGAAATTATCAATTACAGTTTCGTTGAACCGCTCCGTGAAATCGAAAGTATAATGCGGAATGCCGAGTTTTGTCGCGACGTTCCTGGCGTTGTAAATAGCTTCAAGCGAGCAGCATCCTGAATCTTTAAGAGGGAAATCGTCGAATCCCCATGTCTTCATAGTAATACCGATCAGATTATATCCTTCATCTTTCAGCAATGCGGCTGCAACGGAGGAATCAACTCCTCCGCTCATGGCGACCACAACTGTTTTATTTTTCCTGTCAATCATACAACTTATAAACGATTTCCGACGTATAAAAGTTAACTTTCCGTATTTATGGATGTTTTATTTCTTAAGAAATCAGAATATTGCAAAATCAGAAATTAACAGGAGTAAATAAATGAAAAAATCGGCCTTATTAGTATTGATTCTCATGGCTATCTCATCCACAAATCTATTTTCACAAACGAGCGGCACGGGTCTCGGCATAATGGTCGGGGAGCCGTCAGGTATATCATTCAAGCACTGGGTAGCTCCGAATCACGCGGTAGACGCGGGATTAGCGTGGCTTTTTGCGGACAACGGAAATTTCCAGCTTCATGCGGATTATCTTTATCATGCAAATGTGTTTGAACTGAACAACTCTGCTGGATATATCGGAATAGGCGGAAGGATAATGTTCAGGAATTCGGATAAAGGCGAGACTGACAACAGGTTCGGCGTGAGAGTGCCCGCAGGGCTGAATTTTTATTTCCCGGAGCCGAAGCTTGATGTATTTATAGAAATAGCGCCGATACTAGATCTGACACCCAGTTCGAAGTTTTCAATAAACGGACTGGCAGGGGTAAGGTATTTCTTTAACCAATAAAAAATAAAAACAATGGGCGTAGTATTTAAAGCAAGGGGGAGTTCGTCTTTCGGACTGCTTTTAATAAGGCTTGCAATAGGACTAACGTTCCTGCTGGCAGGCGCTCACAAGGCGATGGACGTTGAGGGATTCATCGGATACGTTAAGTCGCTGGACGTATTACCTCCGAACATGGCATTTGTACTCGGTTTCATACTTCCTTTCGCGCAGATCGTATTCGGCGCGTTATACATCATAGGTATTTTTACTCCGCTATCAAGTCTCGTACTTAGCGTAATGCTTATAAGCATTATGGCTACAACGGGAAACGTTAACAGCGCTGCAGTATCGTACGATATTCCCGTTTATGTATATCAGCTGATAATGCTTGCAGGTACGCTGACGACATTATTCAGCGGAGCCGGCGTTATTTCTTTTGACGCGTTCTTCGACAAGAAGAAGCCGAAGAGGGAAATCAAGACAGAGGAAATAGTACCGGAAGCCGCAAAGCCGCCTGCGGATATAAAGGAGGCGAGTTTCACGGACGTTCGAGAGGAAAAGGACACAGAAGGAGCGGATAGAACAGATAAGAGCGGATAAGAGCGGAATCTATTTAGATAGGACACAGAAGGAGCGGATAGAACAGATAAGAGCGGATAAGAGCGGAATCTATTTAGATAGGACACAGAAAGAGCGGATTGAACAGATAAGAGCGGATAAGAGCGGAATCTATTTAGATAGGACACAGAAAGAGCGGATTGAACAG
>CAIKZJ010000149.1 GCA_903831845.1 uncultured Ignavibacteriota bacterium | reverse complement strand
TTTCCATTTCGCCCAACCAACAAAATAGATTTATATTCCTAATATTACATCCAATAAGGATTCACAAGTCTCAAAATGAGATTATTATTATTATTTGAAAAATCAGGGATACTATAAAAAATTTGCATTTTTTTACAGATCTGATTCTTCCCTTAATGTTAATATCAAAGATTATCTTAAAATTATTCTAAACGATTGATTTTTCAAATATTCTTTATATCCCTGTTAATACAATATTTTATGAAAATATTGAATTGAATATTCAATTATCCTGAAAATTTAAATTCTCAAAATATGATTTAAAGTTTTAAAATTGGTCTGCGAATCCAAGACACCGCCTCTTTTTTTTATTTTTTTTGAGTTTTTTAATGGCACGTTAATTGTCATTAATTCAAGAAATTATTAAAAAAAGGTGGATTAAATGAAATTGCTTAAACTTACAATCATCATTTTACTGACATTTGCCTGCTATGAGCTGACTTATTCCCAGGTAACTAAAACTGTCGGTACAGGCGGTGATTATTCTACTTTGAAACTTGCATTTGACGCGATAAATGCAGGTTCAATTCAAGGCATCATCGATCTGCAGATTATTTCAAACACGAGCGAAACTTCCGGCGCTTCCCTGAACGCAAGCGGGAGCGGATCTGCAAGTTATACGTCACTTTCAATTTATCCTTCCGGCGGGTCGGCAAGAACAATATCCGGTTCTATAGCGGGAGTTCTGATTACATTAAACGGAGCCGACAATGTAACGATCGATGGATTAAATTCGGACGGTAACAGTTTGATAATAACCAATACGAACACGGGAACTCTGGCTTCTACGATAAAACTGATTGGTGACGCATCGGGCAATACAATAAGGAACTGTACAATCAAAGGCTCAACTACTATTACGACAGGAGGAGTTATATGGTTCAGTACAGGTACGACAACCGGCAACATTAATAATACAATTAATAACTGTGACATAACAAAAGACGCGGCCGGAACGCCGCTTTATTTATTATACTCCAACGGCACATCCGCAAAGGAGAACATAGCAACGATCTCAAGCAACAATTTTTACGATTTCGGAACGATGGCTTTATGGTGCGCGGGCAACAGTAAGAACTGGACGATAAACGGGAACAGTGTTTATCAGACCTGCACGGTGAGTTCAACGGTGAATATGGAAATGATAAGAGTGCAGGGAGACGGTTATTCGGTATACGGCAATTATCTCGGAGGAAGCAGCCCGTCATGCGGAGGAAGCGCTTTGACAATAAGCAGTTCCGGCGCCTCGAGTTTGTACGGTATATCGGTTTACGGCGCGACGAATCCGGCAACAACAGTTTACAGCAATACGATTTCTAACATCAGCATCACGACCGTATCCAACTCAAATGCTTTTACGGGAATATACGTCTACAACGGCGATGTTAACATAGGCACCAGCGGGGCGAACACAATCGGAAGCCCGACGGGGACCGGTTCAATTACGGTTAATTCCAATTACAGCGGCGGGTCCGCATATACCTGCGGTATTTGGATTCCTACGGCAACCACAGGAACAAAGACTATCAGCAATAATAACATAGGTTCTATTAACATAGGCAATTCATATACAACTTCAAATTCCGGTCACAAATTTTACGGTATTCTTGCATACGCAGGAACAATCAGCATTACAAATAATCTTATTGGAAGCACGACAACTTCGAACAGCATAAACGCGACCAACAGCCAGAGCGCGGGTGCGACAGCGGACAACCAGTTCGTTCAGGGAATCCACTGCGAGACAACCGGCTCAGTCGTAATAACCGGAAACACGATTGCAAACATGAACAGCAGCTGGCTTGCATCTACTTCCTCGATGGCAGGATGCAATTACGGAATGTATGTTTACAACCCTTCATCCGAAAACGTCAGCAATAATACTATATACAGCATATCCACGGCTCAGCCGATGTATTACTCGTCTAATAACTATTACAGCGTTACAGGGATGTACCTTAATTCGATAAGTTCCACCACGGCATCGACTGTAAGCGGTAATATAATTTATGACCTGAGGAATACCTCGTCATCACAGGCTACAAGGGTTACCGGTCTTTATTACTACGGTAATTCTTCAGGTACTTCAAACAAAGTCGAAAACAATTTCATACACAGTTTATATACGGCATCCAATACATCGGTTCAATACGGCATGGTCGTAGGAAACGGATATGCCGTGTTCAGAAATAATCTGATAAGGCTCGGAATAGACAAGGACGGCAATTCGGTAACTGCCAGCGCGCAGACTACGGGCATATACAGTCTCGCATCAAGCGGCAGCACTTCGTTCAATTCAAATACAATTTATATCGGCGGTACGGGTGTAGCAGCCGGAAGCGTAAAAACATATGCCTTCTATAAAAGCAATTCCGCCACTGACACGGTCAGGAACAACATTTTTGTTAACGTAAGACAGAATGCTGTTACGGTTAAGCAGCATTACGATACATATTATGCCGGTATTCCGTCAGTCAGCGACTACAATATATTCTATTATTCAGCTGCCGACGGCCAGATAGACAATTCATACAGCACAATGCAGACATTCAGGGTTTATCAGGTTGCAAAAGTAAATGACCTGCACAGCGCTATCGGCGATCCTAAACTGATCAATCCGACAGGCTCTGTTTCAAATATCAACATGAACATTTCAACTTCATCGGGATCCACTCCTGTTGAAGGAACGGGCTTATTAAGCCCTAATGTTGCGCTGGATTATTCGGGACAGACAAGAAGCGGACTTTCCCCCACTGATATGGGCGCTTATGCGGGCGATTTTGTTTCCGAATCTTCAAGCGACGATATTTTTACCCCTGTCATAACATACACTACTTTTACGAACTTCGGAATTTCCAATGTCACTCTGACAAATTTTGCAGCAATAACAGATCAGATTTCGGGCGTGAATACGAATGCCGGCACAAAGCCAAGATTGTATTACAAGAAATCGACCGACGCGAACGCATTCGTCGGAAATACCAGTGCTAACAACGGATGGAAGTATGTCGAGGCGACAAATGACGCCTCACCTTTCAGTTTTGTGATAGACCATTCAATCTTAAACGGAGGAGTGCCGTCCTCGGGAGCAACTATACAATATTATGTAGTTGCGCAGGACCTTGCCTCGACTCCGAATGTATTGTTCTGGCCCCTGGCAGGAAGCGTCGGTACGAGTGTAGGTACTACAGGAATGACAGCGCCGACAACTCTGAATTCGTATACAATACCCTCCGCTCCCACAGCTACGGCCGCCACGAACAGGACGACATCAGGTTTCAGAGCAAACTGGAGCGTGTTTACCGGAGCAACCGGTTATTATCTGGACGTAGCAACAGATATTACTTTCACAAGTTTTGTTACGGGATATCAGAACCTTGACGTGGGAAATGTGACATACAAAGATATTACAGGGCTAAACAACAATACGCATTATTATTACAGATTCAGAGCATATAATTCTACAGGAACGACCGGAAGTTCAAACACGATAAACGCTGCAACGCTCCACGGTACCGCTCCCACGACTCAGGCTACGAGTCTGACATTTTCGGATTATACAGGTGTCGGATACAGAGTAAGCTTTACTCGCGGCAACGGCGAAAGATGCGCAGTATTCGTGAAGGCTTCGCTTGTCGATTCACCTTCACCGGTTGACGGAACATGCTATACGGCGAATACATCATTCGGAGCCGGGACGCAAATCGGCTCAACAGGCTGGTATTGTGTTTACAAAGGAACAAGTTCCTTCGTGACCATTTCAGGGATGTCTGTCGGTACTACTTACAGGATTAAGGTGCTTGAATTTAACGGCAATGACAGCTGCGAGGCATTCAACATAACCGACGCGACAGGAAATCCTGCCGACCAGTCGACGACTAACTCGGCTCTTACAGGCACAAAATACATCATGGCAACTGGTGGCGATTATACCACATTCACTAACGCCGTCACGGCATTAAACAACCGCGGCGTTGGAACGGGCGGAGTGACTTTTATTTTCGGAGACGCCTCATACCCGAACGAAACTTTCCCCGTCACTATTAATCAGATCACGGGCGCAAGCAGCACCAACACAATCACATTCAAACCCGCTCCGGGTGTGACTTCAACCCTGAGCGGCAGCTACAACGGCGCTCTTATTAATTTCAACGGAACCGACTATGTTACTTTTAACGGCGATAATGCTGCAATGACAAAGAATGCAAAATATCCCGTGAAAGAAAATAAGGAAAATTCTGGAAATCATACCGACAACATTAAAGGAAACAGCGGCAATACAGGTACAAGTCCTTACTCTGCCGATAAAAACCTTATTATTACGAACTCAAGTACCGGTTCAAGCGCTTCGACAATCAAACTTTACAACGACGCCTCATACAACACTTTCATGAACTGCACGATAAAAGGCTCAAGCACAAATGCCTCGGGAGGCGTTATATTTTTCAACACTGCGACAACCACGGGAAATATAAACGATACTGTGAAATTCTGCGACCTTAGAAACGATGACGCGGGCAAACCGATTAACCTGATTTATTCAGATGGAACATCTGCAAAAGAAAACAGCAATATTATCATATCGGACAATAATCTTTACAACTTTGGAATTGCTGGCTCGTCAGCGATTAAAATAAATTCCAATTCAAACACCTGGACTATATCGAACAACAGCATGTACCAGACCGACGCGTATAGCGGCGCGGCGGGAACGATCTACGGTATTTACATTAACGCGGGCAACGGACATACGATTTCGGCGAATTACATTGGCGGAAGCGCAGCTAACTGCGGAGGAACCGCCTGGACGGTGTCGGGAACAGCTACTACACATTGCTTCACTGGCATGTACCTGAACGTGGGAACAACTACCGCTACCTCGGTACAGGGCAACACAATTCAGAATTTCAACTGGACATGGGGAAATACAACAAACAGCGGTACCGTATGGACAGGAATTTACCTGTACGCCGGTGTGACAAATATTGGAAATATAACCGGCAATACGATAGGCGCCGAAACCGGAAACGGTTCGATAACTTATCTGCCTCAGGCTAACAGTAGTTACATTTACGGTATTTGCATTAATTCGACCAGCACTACAAACATCTCAAACAACAAAATCGGGTCATTTACAATAAGTCCGGCTTCATATGCCGCCTCATTTTATGGAATTTATACATCCTGCAGCGCGTCCGCAGGTGCTGTATATACGATTGACAATAACCTTATCGGCAGTTTGTCGACGTCAAACAGCATATATCTGAACACAGGCTCTTCAGGAAGCCTAATTCAAGGTCTGGTAGGAATGAGTTTCAGCGGAAGTACATCTTCTTTTACTCTGTACATGAGAGGCAATACAATTGCAAATTTAAACAACAACAGCACAAGCTCCAACGCATCAGTTTATTGTGTTTCGTTGGGAAGCCCGGGAAACGCGACTGTATCAGGAAATACAATAAGAGATATTACATCAAACACGACAAATCCTTATACGAACGGATCACCGCAAGCGGGTTTCTGGATAGCAAATTCAAGTTATGGTTCGGGCCTTACCCTGAATGTGACTCAAAATACAATTTGCAATATGTATAACACGAATAACAGTTCGCATCAGGCGTACGTATCCGGTATCTTTATATCTTCAGGTTATACGAATCTCTATATTACCTGCAACAGGATTTACAACCTTAACAATGCATCGGCAGCTCCAGGATGTGAAGTTCAGGGAATAAAAGAGCATTATACTTATAACAGCCCCAAATACATTAACAACCAAATATCTCTGGGAAAAAATTCGACAGGACCCGCAACTATATACGGCATTTACTTCTATAATTACTATTCCTCGACCCAATACGTTTATTACAACTCGATTTATATTACCGGTTCAGGAAGCGGAACATCCTATGCATTCTTGCGAAACAGCGATCAGACAACATATTTAAAAAATAATATTCTTTACAATGAACGGTCAGGCGGCACTGCCTATGCGTTAGCAAGTACAAACAATCCGCCTTCTACAGGATTCTCAAGCGGTAACTCCAACTATAATTTTCTGGTTTCTCCCAATGCAAGTTACGTAGGTTACTGGTGGTATACGTCATATTCTTTCGCCAACTGGAAAACAACTTCAGGCCTCGACGCGAACAGCTGGAACATGTTAAGTTCCGGAATTACTGCCGCTAACCTTTTTACAGACCCTGACAACGGAAACCTGAACATCAATACGGCAAATCAGGAATGCTGGTATGTTAAAGGGAAAGGAATACCGCTGACAGGTTACGCGGACGATTTCAGTTCAACAAATGTAAGGAGTGTCGCGGTCAGTTCGGGAACAACAGATATCGGTTCAAACACAATCAATACAACGGTATCAGATCCGTATAACGTAACCGTTTCAGGCAGCCACACGAACAGCGGTACCGAAACATTCTCATTCGCGGGAAGAACCATCGCCACGATAACCTGGGGCGCGTCAGGCACGCTTCCTACAGTTAACTACATAAGATATCATATCGGCAGAAACCCGGGAAATCCGACAGGCAATTACAGCAATGCGTACTGGGAAGTGAATGCAACAGGAGGCTCGGGTTATACTTACAATGCGACATTCTACTACGATCCCAATATGATTTACAAGATAGGCACCGAATCGAACATAAGGATTGCAAAGAGCGAAGATAACAGCACGTGGGTTTCAGTAACCTCTTCCGTAAACACGACATCAAAAACAGTGACGGCAACCGGTCTAACTTCTTTCTCGTATTTCGCCCTGAACGACGTCAATTATCCCCTGCCGGTCTCCCTTTCATCCCTTAATTCCGTCCTTAACGGAAGAAACGTGACGATAAACTGGATAACTTCGCAGGAACAGAATAACGCGGGATTTGAGATTCAAAGGTGCAGCGGAACCGATACATTAAATCAGATCTGGGAAAAAGCGGGATACGTTGAAGGGGCCGGCACTAAAAATACTCCCACGATCTACAGGTTCGAAGATGCAAAATTGAAATCAGGGAAATACAGGTACCGTCTTAAACAAAAAGATTTCAACGGAAATATTGAATATTTCAATGTCGAAGGAACAATAGAAGTAGGATTGCCTTCTAAATTCGATATGAGCCAGAACTATCCGAATCCTTTCAATCCCGTAACCAAAATTGATTTCCAGCTGACTAAGGATTCAAAAGTCTCATTAATAGTCTACGACATGACTGGCAGAGAAATAGCTGTAATGATAAACAATGAATTCAGACAGGCAAATTATTACACCGTCAGTTTTGACGCCCTTAATTTATCGAGCGGAGTTTATTTCTACAGGATAATCGCCGGCAATTCTGTAATTACAAAAAAAATGACATTAGTAAAATGACCGATAAGATTGTGAATTCTCTTACCGGCATTTAATCCACCTTAAATTATAAGCCGGTATCAATGCCCGGAATATTCCCCGGGCATTTTTATTTTATAATTGAGTTTTAAAACATTGGCAAAAATATTATTATTGAAAAAACTTACATGATGACACAGCAGGAAATACTGGAAATTTTCAGACTGACGGGAGCGCTTCTTGAAGGCCATTTCGTACTTACATCCGGATACCACAGCCCGCATTATTTTCAGTGCGCCAAGGTCCTGCAGTTCCCGAAATATCTCACAGCTTTCTCGAAAATAATCGCGAAGCATTTTGCGGACGATGAAATTGACGTCGTTATCAGTCCCGCTATCGGCGGCATTGTGCTGGGTACGGAAGTCGGCAGAATAATGAACGTAAGAACAATATTCGCCGAAAGAGAAAACGGCAAGCTTACTCTCCGAAGAGGATTCAGCCTTAATCCCGGACTGAAAGTTCTCGCTGTGGAAGACGTTGTCACCACAGGCGGAAGCGTATTCGAACTTATCGATATAATTAAAGAATCAGGATGCACACCGGCCGGGGTAGGATTTATAATCGACAGAAGCAACGGCAAAGTTGATTTCGGCACAAAACAGATTTCACTGGCGAAATTCGAAGTCGTCAAATACGCGGCAGATGACATTCCTGACTGGCTCGAAAACATTCCTGTAAGCAAACCCGGAAGCCGCAAAACGTAGTCTGTGATTCATTATTTTTAAGCTGTAACCTCATTCCTGCATCAAACACCATACATATACTGAACCAATCATATATATAATTCAATATTCCCTGATTCCCTTTAAATAAAAGACTTCAGCGATTTATTAATTCATTTTGTTTGGAGATTTAACTTGCTATATTTGTACAGTAGTTATGGACCCTTCGATACGAAATCTATATATTGAAAAACTGATTTGCTGCAATTATTATTCGTGTTATAATAAAATTCAATACGAAGGCACCTCATTTCCAATTTTTAAAATTTTTCCCCGATTATCACACAATGAAAAAGAAATTATTAATCAGAGACCTGACTTTAAGAGACGGACAGCAGTCGTCATTCGCCACGAGAATGACACAGAAACAGATAGACAAAGTTTTACCATACTATAAGGACGCCGGATTTTACGCCGCAGAAGTCTGGGGCGGCGCAGTGCCGGATTCAATAATGCGATACCTCAACGAAGACCCATGGGACCGTCTTGAAAAGATAAGAAACGGTTTCGGCGGTAAGACAAAGCTCACAGCGCTCTCCAGAGGAAGAAACCTTTTCGGTTATTCCCCCTATCCCGAAGACGTTATAGAAGGATTCAACAGGCTGGCGATAAAAGGCGGCATCGATATAATGAGAATTTTCGACGCGCTCAACGACCTCGACAACATGCAGACCACTATAGACTACGTCAAGGCGAACGGCGGTCTTGCCGACTGCGCTGTATGCTACACTGTCGACCCGCATTTCACGTTTGCTGACAGGGTTAAAGGAATGATATCAGGCAAGAAGGTGCCGCCGAAGATTTTCACGGTCGACTACTTCGTCGAAAAGTGCAAACAGCTCGAAAGGATGGGAGCCGATATTATTTCAATAAAGGATATGGCGGGACTGATTCCCCCGGGCGTCGCATCCCCTCTTACGAAAAGACTTAAAAGCGAGATCAAAATTCCCATCGACCTGCATACGCACTGCACCCCGGGCTACGGGCTTGCATGCGCGCTCGTCGCTATCGTTAACGGTGTGGATATAGTCGATACCGTAATCGGCAATTTTGCAGGCGGCCCTGCAGCGCCGGCTTTCGAACTCGTGCAGATTTTCTGCGATAAACTCGGAATCGATACGGGCGTCAATCTTGAACAGGTCACGAAGATCAACAGGGATCTCTATACGATAAGGAAAGAACTCGATAAGTTCGACGAGATGAAACAGTTCCCCGTCGATATAGATATAGCAAACTACACGCTTAAGAACGACATTAACGCTCTGTTCGACAGGGCGATAGACGCCGCGAAGAACGACAGGATAGAAGAAACGACTTCGCTGTGCCAGGAAATAGAAAAGACATACAACTACTGCGCGCCGGACGAGATCGTTAAAGCGGCGCAGATTCCCGGCGGTATGTACACAAACATGCTCGCGCAGTTGAAGCAGCTTAAACTCGACCACCTGCTCGAAAAAGTTCTGCGGACCGTGCCGAGGGTAAGGCTCGATTCGGGACTACCTCCCCTCGTAACGCCGACAAGCCAGATCGTGGGAGTGCAGGCGGTTTACTGCGTCGTGGCCGAAGACAAGGGCGAGGATTTCTACAGCAACAAATCGACACAATTCGTAAACCTCGTTAAAGGAGTTTACGGAAAAACTCCTTATCCCGTCGACCCGGATTTCAGGGAAATGATCTGCGGCTCCAAAGAAGAAATGCCTTACGACGTTTCAAAATACAAAAAGCAGGACAATCCGGCGTTGCCGGAATTCGAGGACGTGAAACTCGCGAAAAACGAGAAAGAAGAGCTTCTGCTGGAACTCTTCCCTGCAGTTGCCGCGGGATTCCTGAAGAACAAACGCGAAGTCGAGTACAAGAAGATACTCGCCGAAATAAAAGCGGTCGAAGAAATTGAAGTTAGGAAGATACATGAAGAAGCTGAAAAATATAATCAGCTCACGACCGACGAGAAGAAAGCGATTCTGCTCGAAGGGCTTTACAACAACTGGTAAATAGAGAATACATAATTATAATTGAAAAATTTAAACACTTAACGGAGTTATAATGTCAATACATGAAAAGATCAGGGAGCTGACCGAACTTCGCAACGAGGCGATGCTCGGAGGCGGCGAGAAGAGAATAAAAGCGCAGCACAGAAAAGGCAAACTCACCGCCCGCGAAAGAATCGACCTGCTTCTTGACGACGGCAGTTTTGAAGAATTTGATATGTTCGTTTCACACAGGTGCATAGACTTCGGTCTCGAAGAGGAAACTTACCTCTCCGACGGAGTTGTGACCGGATACGGAACGATTGACGGAAGGCTTGTTTACGTCTTCTCACAGGATTTCACGGTTTTCGGCGGTTCCCTTTCCGAAATGTACGCGCAGAAAATCTGCAAGGTAATGGATATGGCAACCAAAGTCGGCGCGCCCGTGATAGGCATAAACGACAGCGGCGGCGCGAGAATACAGGAAGGCGTTAAATCTCTAGGCGGTTACGCTGAAATATTCCAGAGAAACGTCCTGGCTTCGGGAGTCATCCCCCAGATATCGGCTGTCTTCGGCCCGTGCGCCGGAGGCGCGGTTTATTCGCCTGCTCTTACCGACTTTATTATTATGTCGAAACAGACCGGTTATATGTTCATCACAGGCCCGAAAGTTGTGAAAACGGTTACGGGTGAATCGGTTACTGATGAAGAACTCGGAGGCGCATACATTCACAGCACAAAATCAGGAGTTTCGCATTTCACAGTCAATAACGAAGAAGAAGGCATTCTGCTTATAAGAAAACTCCTTTCTTATCTCCCGCAGAATAATCTTGAAGATCCGCCTCTCTATCCCTGCGATGACCCGATAGACAGAGTTGAGATATCGCTCAATGACGTTATACCCGACAGCGCCAATAAACCTTACGACATCATTGATGTCGTCGACTCGATCGTAGACAACGGAGAATTTCTCGAAGTACAGGCGGGATACGCGCCGAACATCGTTACCGGGTTCGCCCGTATGAACGGCATGCCCGTCGGCATAGTAGGCAATCAGCCGAAGTATCTGGCCGGCGTCCTCGACATAAACGCGTCGAGAAAAGCCGCCCGCTTCGTCAGGTTCTGCGACGCGTTCAACATTCCGATTCTGACACTGGTGGACGTTCCCGGTTATCTTCCCGGAACTGCGCAGGAATACGGCGGCATAATTGTGCATGGCGCGAAACTTCTTTACGCGTACGCAGAAGCAACGGTTCCAAAAATCACAATCATTCTTAGAAAAGCTTACGGCGGCGCTTATGACGTTATGGGCTCGAAACACCTGAGAGGCGATATCAATTACGCCTGGCCGTCGGCTGAAATCTCCGTCATGGGACCAAAAGGCGCTATCGAAGTTCTCTATTTCAAGGAACTGAAAGAGATAACGGACGATAAAGAGAAAGTGAAATTCATAGCGGAGAAGGAACAGGAATACCGCGAGAAATTCGCCACGCCTTATGAAGCCGCGAAATACGGATATATAGACGACGTTATTCTTCCAAGCAATACAAGGTTCAGGGTTATAAGAGCGCTTCAGTCTCTTGCGACCAAGAAAGCCACTAACCCGGCGAAGAAACATTCTAACATACCTTTATAGGAGACGATGACATGGCATTGCTGAAAAGAAAAATCAAACCTAAAAAAGAAGAGAAGAAACCGGCGGCGAAACCGCAGGTTAAAAAATCCGGCGCGGAAGACGAAATTGCAACAGCTATAGCTGCAGCACTGGCGCTCTATACGCAGGGAGCTGCGGAAACTATAGACTCCAAAATGACTATTAAAAGAATTGACAGGCCTTACTCTCCGTGGAGTTCGAAGATCTATATGATGAGGAAATGGCCCCGTTAAATTAAAAGTTTAAACAAAATGAAGAATTTCAAATTAACCATAAACAGCAACAGCTACGACGTTAACGTAGTGAGTTTCGAAAGCAATAAGGCGAAAGTAGAAGTCAACGGGAAAGCCTACGACGTTCTTATCGACCATTCGGGAGAAATGACAAAAACACCCACTCTCGTCAGACAGCAGAACCAGCCGTCGACGGATTCGACAAAATCCACGGCGCTCACAAGCAGCCCGGCGGAAAAGAAAGGCGCGGGAGTGATCAAAGCTCCTCTTCCCGGCACGATAATAAAACTTTTCGTTAAGGTTGGCGACCAGGTAAAGGTAGGCACGAACCTCCTTACATGGGAAGCCATGAAAATGGAAAATAACCTCACGTCAGACAGAGAAGGCACTGTTAAAGTCGTCAAGGTTAAGCCCGGAGATAATATTCTTGAAGGCGATGTTCTGATAGAGATAGAATAAAGATATCGATAATTTTGTATGAAAGCGGAATTATATTCCGCTTTTTTTATAATGTCATTCCGAAACCGAGTCTCGTCGAAAATCCTACTACCCATTTGCCGTCTCTTTTCATGAACGCCCAGAACCCGGGTGATAAGCTACCGAATTTTATTACCCCCGGATAAATGTTAACGTTAAGCCTGTTCTGCGTGTAAACACTGTAAAACACGGAAGCCAGAAGCGAATTGTTCCTGTCGTAAAATATTGCCGCATCCCAGTGAAGGTCTATTTTGTACATGTTGGTGTTCGGATTGGTGACTACCCTGTCGCGCGACCTTGCGCCGACGGATACAGATATTGCATCGCCGCCCGGGAATTTATAAGACAGTCCGCCCATTCCGCACATCCCGAAAAAGTAAGTAGCGTAGACATTTCTGATGAACGGGAGCTCATATTTTGCCATGAAATACTGGCCGTTGTTCTGTATGGAAAAATCTTTTATCGATATTGACGGCTGATATGACCAATCGGCAAGATTCAGTTTCCTGCTGAAAAATTTCTGAACATTCTCCGAAGAAAACAGAATGGCGCCGCCCAGGTTGAAAAACCACATATCCGATGTTATGCTCGCGTCATCTCCTTTGTAGTCCCCGTTTTCTATCGCCTCGCAAAGAAAGTCGATGAACATCTTGTTTATGAAAGCCATGGTTTTTGGGTATGCTGTTTTCCTGACAGTGTACCAGTCCGCAAGCGCCGCGTATGTCATTCCTCCGCCTATCAGGTGAAGAAGATAATTCGGGACCCATTGCGCCTCCTCTCTCGTAAAAGTCAAAGGGAGCAACTCCCTCTTTACAAAATTCCATGTGCCGTAACGCTTTATAGGACCGAACGGACTGAATGTATTTCTCGCTACATTTTCAAAACCTGTGCCGTATCTCTGCTTAAGGAGACGCCTGTCGTACCTTTCATATTGTATAATATCGAAACCGCTGTTAAGCGTAAAGTAAAGCGGATTGTAAAGGGATTCGGAACCGTAGTCTTTTCCTGTATAAAAATATTTATACTGCGCCCTTAGTGAATTGTTCATTACGGCAGCCAGAATAAGCGCGGCCGTCAATATTTTCACAGCCTTTTTCATAGTGTTCTCCGTAGTAATTTGCAGTAAGGGGAGGAGTATAAACAAATATGTGAATAATTATAAAATTAAAAAAGGCAAAATAAATCATTATGAAAACAGCATAACTGTACATAGGTACATATATATTAAGATAAAAATGCTCTTCCTGAAATGTGTTAAATGCCATGATTTAATTAACGTTTACGTAAATTTCCCGGAAAGATGTAATTATATTAAATTATCAATTATCATTTGATTTCACAGCTCTATTTCATATTTTAATCAAATTTAAAATTTTTAATAACTTTACTGAAAATAAATTGAAATTTAGCACTTTTCTTCTGATTCTTTTAATGGCATTTGCGTCAGCATTTGCGCAATATAACGAGCCGGATTACTCGAAATTGTTGTCACGGGTAACTCCTCCTCCGAATTTCAACCCGTCGCCTCTCGGCACGACCAGCACGATTACAACCTCTGCCGACGGGTATGACAATATTTTTCTCGGAACGGATTTCGGCGAACCGCACATAATTATAAACCCTAACGACCCTCTTAATGCGGCGACGGCTTATAATATCAACACAGGATACTACGTAACGCTTAACGGCCTGGACTGGAATAAGATCGGGGTTTCTTTCCCGAGCAGTTCAGCGATCGGAGACCCGGTGCTCGCTTACGACAGCCTCGGTAATCTGTACTATTTGCAGATGTACCAGATGGGCACGCTTTACGGCGCATGGGTTGCGAAATCCACTAACAAAGGTGTATCGTTCATGACAGCCGTCTCTGCGTATTCGTTCAATAACGGACTCGGCGATAAACCCTGGATTACAGCTGACCAGACCGCAGGACCTTATTCAAATAACATTTACGTTGGATGGAGGCAGTTCGGCGCTTCGGGAATGAGATTCGTCAGAAGCACGAACGGCGGACAGTCATTCACTTCCCCGTTATCATTCGCAGGCGACCAGGGCGCGTACGTATGCGTCGGCGCTAACGGAAGCATATCGGGCGGTTGTGTTTATCTCGGATGCACGTATCAGGGTTCGATAAGAGTCTATAAATCAACCGACGGCGGAGCCACATTCGGCTCCGGAGTAGTCGCTATCGGCGCTATCTCCGGACCGGGCACTGTATGCGCGGGAAGATTCACGATGAAAAACTGCATAAGAACGGATTACTTCCCGAGAATGGCGGCCGACAACAGTTTCACCTCGACAAGAGGCTATGTCTACGTTACATACGCAGCCAACCCTGGAACGACCGACAAAGCTGATATATACTGCATCCGCTCCACGGATTACGGAGCGACCTGGTCGCTTCCTTTAAGGGTGAACGATGACGCAACGACGACGGACCAATGGATGCCCTGCATCACAAGCGACAAGAAAACAGGACGCGTTTACATTACATGGTACGATTCAAGAAACGATCCGTCGGGTAACCTTCTCACTGAATTGTGGGGAACGTATTCAACCAACGGCGGCGCGAGCTTCGTGCCGAACTTTAAAGTTTCAAACGCGCAGATGAACCCGAATACGATGGCAGTCGGACAGCCCGGCGGCGAAAATTACATGGGCGATTATATCGGCAACTCATCCGTCACAGGAACGACATCACTGAACACATACATGGATTCAAGATTCAATAACTTCGGAAGTTTTGTGTCTTACGGTCCTGACTTTGCCCTGAAGACAAGCATAACACAGTCTTACCTTAATAATAACGACAGCGTTAGCATGACTGCCGTCATTCCTTCGGTAAGAGGCGGATTCAGCGAAAGAGTGAAATTCACTCTGTCGCTCGACACTCTTCCGTCATCAGGTTCGATTCAGTTCAGTTTCGCCAACGGTAAGGACAGCATAACAACATTTCCCGATTCAGTTGTAATAAAAGCCAAAACGATCGGCAACGTGACTCCCAGAGCTTACAGGCTGATAATCCTCGCATCGGCAAAATCAATTATTCCGGTGCACAGAAGAATATTAAACCTTATCGTAAATTCTTCGTATATAAGCGTAGGCACTAACCGGGAAACTATATGCGATTTCATGGTTAACGGCACCACATACAACACGAGACAGAACCTGCTTATCACGAACGGGTCATCCGTAACGCTGAAAGCGTTAAGCCCGAAATTCGCGGGAGGCACGGAATATATTTTCAAAAACTGGAGCGACAACGGAGACACGACGCATACGATTACTGTCAACTCCCCTCTCACTCTGACCGCGAATTACAGAACTGCGTATAAACTCATTCTAAGCTCGACAATCAATAACACTTTCGGCGGCGGAATCTTTTACGATTCGGCTGCTTCGTTCAACTTCGGCGTTACAGGCAAATTTGTGAACTATAACGGTCAGCTGTACAGGTTCAGAGGCTGGACAGGTTCAGGCTCAAACTGCTACAACAGTCCTGACAGTACCGGAAACGACACTACAGTCACATTCTCAATGAAGAACGCCATCGCGGAATACGCAAGATGGGAGCAGATAGTCGGAATTAAGAACATCAGCTCAGAGATACCGTCTGCATGGAGTCTTAACCAGAACTATCCCAATCCGTTCAACCCGGCCACTACTATTTCATTCGACGTGCTTAAAAATGAAAACGTAAAGGTAGTAGTTTATGACGCGCTCGGCAGGGAGATTGAGACACTGGTAAGCGAAAAACTCATGCCGGGCAGATACGAAACAAGATTCGATGCTTCGAAATATTCAAGCGGCATTTATTTCTACAAGCTGGCGTCTGAAAGCTATTCGGAAGTAAAGAAAATGCTATTAATCAAATAACGAATATGAAGTTAAAGAAAATTTCTCTCTCGTTATTGTTTGCTGCGATTGTTATCGTTGCAGCAGGCAGTATTTTTTCCCAGAATAACAATTATCAGGACGATCCTAACATTGACAGGATTCCTTACCATCTGCTCCGGCAGTCCTGGACTTCGCCGGCGTTAAGGTCGCCTGTGGCTGTAGTGACAGCCCCGGACGGTTACGATAATTTCTATCTGGGAGTAGATTTCGCCGAACCCCATATATCAGTTAATCCGCTGAATCCGCTTCAGTATTTCGCCGCGTATAATACGAACGCGACGTACTACACAATGAACGGACTGGACTGGGGACGCAATAACCCTAACTTCGGTTTCACGATGATGGGCGACCCTGTTACTGCTTACGACAGTCTCGGAAACCTCTATTATTCGAACATGTACGGCGACGGAACATCAGTTTACGGAACTAAAATCGCCGTATCGTCAAACAACGGTCAAACCTGGTCGATTGTCGGCGGAAACTCCGGTAACGATAAGAACTGGATTGCGGCCGACCAGACGGGCGGACCCTACGCAAATTACGTTTATGAAACAATTACAAGCGGAACAACGGGAAGAGTCATAAGAAGCACAAACCGCGGACTCTCATTCGATTTCGTTGCGACTCTTACTCCGCATAACCTTCCGGGCATGATGCCGGCTGTAGGTCCCAGAGTAGGACCCGGAGTCGACGTTCCGGGCGGAGTGGTGTATGTAGTCACAAATTCAGGTAACTCTTTCACCCCTGCTTATAATTTCTTCAGATCCACAGACGGCGGCACGTCGTTCCAGCTGTCCTCAACACAATACTATGCCGGATACGTCGGGACAAACGTCAGCGGAAGAAGCAGCGTTCAGAATATGAGAACGCGCCCCTATCCGTTCATAGCGGCTGATAACAGCTACGGACCTAACAGAGGCAGACTTTATTTAGTCTATGCTACAAACAATCCTCCTGGAGACGGAAACAAGTCCGATATATACTGCAGGTATTCAACCGATATGGGCGCGACATTTTCATCGCCTGTTACAATTAACGACGACGCCAATTCAACCGCGAATTATCAGTGGTTCCCGTCAATCTGGTGCGACAAGAAAACCGGCAGGCTGTTCGTCAAGTGGCTTGACACAAGAAGCACCCCGACAAGCGACAGCGCCGAAGTATGGGCTTCTTATTCGGATAACGGCGGCGTTTCTTTCTCGTCGAACGTGAAGCTCTCCACTACGAAGTTCAGAATTAACTGCACTTCGTGCGGGGGCGGCGGAACGCCTATGTACCTCGGAGACTATGACGCAATGGCTTCCAACGGAAAATACTCGATGGCGGTATGGACCGACTTCAGGCAGAACAGCTTCGGAAGTTATACGGCTTACTATCCGGATTACGCTGTAAAATTAAATCCATTGAGAATAAATTTAGGAAATAACGACAGCGCTCTGGTCAGAGTTATTATTCCGTCCGTAAAATCTTACACCGACGGCGTTAAGATCACTGCCGCTATCGACACGCTGCCGACTTCGGGTTCGATGCAGATAAGCTTCGTGAACAACAAGGATTCTATAAGCTCCTATCCCGACTCGGTTACTGTCAGAGTGAAAACGATCGGCACGGTCAACCCGAGAGTTTACAACCTTATTGTCACGACGAAAGGCCCCAACGGCATACCAGTTCACAGCCGCGTTCAGGCGCTGTATGTGAACGTAGCGACAGCAAGCATCGGTACTAACCGCGAAGGTCAGTGCGATTTCAAGATTAACGGAACACAGTATAACACAAGGCAGACTTTCATAGGAACCATAGGCTCGACTGTCAATGTGCAGGCGATAAGTCCGAAAATAGTCGGCGGAACAAGATTCGTTTATAAAAACTGGTCGGACAACGGCGACACGACTCACAATTTCACGTTGACTGCCCCTGTCACGCTTACAGCGAACTATAAAGCGCAGTACCGTCTAATTCTGAACTCTTCGGTCGGCAATTCGTTCGGCGGAGGCAATTTCTACGATTCTGCAGTCGCGTTCCAGTTCGGCGTTAACAGCAAACTGTTCAACTACAACGGAACGCTTTACAGGTTCAGAGGCTGGGACGGCGTAGGAAACGGCGCATACACCAGCGCGGACAGCACCGGAAACGACACTGTAGTCACGGTTTCGATTATAAACGTTATTT
>CAIKZJ010000148.1 GCA_903831845.1 uncultured Ignavibacteriota bacterium | reverse complement strand
TACGTCGGCAACATTCTCCTGAAACTCGCTGAAAGCGTGCTCGACCTGCTGAAGTACAAGTTCAGGGAATACGCCGAACTCGGATTCTTCAAGAAGATTTGGATTGGAATGATGTACGGAACGATGAAGAAGATCTTGAAAAAGTTCGACTATCAGGAGCAGGGCGGAACGCCTCTTCTCGGCGTGAACGGCGTATCGATTATCGGTCACGGAAAATCGACGCCCTACGCGATTAAGAAGATGATATTCAGGGCGGAGGATATAGTAAAGTTCGGAATCAACAAACAAATAGAATCGAAATTAAAAGAAATTAATTTAAAATAATAAAACATGGCAAAAGTACAATCATTCGCGGATAAAGCCGCCAAGCTTGCAAGGAAGCAGGAAATGACGGTCATCTGTCCCGATACAAACAAGGAAACAAGGCTCATTCACGTGAGACTTATCGAGTCGGTTAAGACGGAAAAAGGTTCGGTTAAATTTCTTGACAGAAACGTTAAGGTTTACGAATCAACTTATAAACCATATAAAGGATAGGAGAGAGAAGACATGTCAAAAATTTGCAGCGTAACAGGAAAGAAAGGCCTTACGGGTAACAACGTTTCTCACGCCAACAACAGGACGAAGAGGAAACAGCAGCCGAATCTTCAGAAGAAGAGAATCTGGGTCGAAGACGAAAAGAGATTCGTCACGATGAAGCTCTCTACCGAAGCCATAAAGACCATCGACAAAAAAGGTCTCAGGGCGGCATTGAAGAAATAAGTAATGGCCTCTGTCAGTATAATTATCCCGACTTACAACGAGGAGAAACTGATAGAGCGGACACTTAATCAGTTTTCGGATAGCTTTAAGAAAAAATTCGATGCTGAAGTAATTGTCAGCGACGGCGGCAGCAGGGACGGCACTCTTTCGAGGATAAACGGCGCCGCCGATAAAATAGTCGAACACGATAAAAGTTATAAACAGAACATCTCTGACGGAAGAAACAAAGGATTTGAGGTTTCTACGGGTGATGTTCTTATTTTTTTAAACGCGGATACTTCCTTGCACGATAAGGAAGCGTTCATGGAGAAGGTCCTTGAAATAATGAAGAACGATGACTGCCTCGCGGTCGCCTGCAGGGTTAAAGTGTTTCCGGAAGAGGAGAAACTTTCCGACAGGCTGTTCCACTTCTTCTATAACAATTACGTGAGGTTTCTTAATTTCGCTGTGATGGGAATGGGAAGGGGCGAATGCCACATTATCAGAAGAGACGCGTTTGAAAAAGCTAAAGGATACAACACCGATTTTTCCGCAGGCGAGGATTTCGACCTCTATAAGAGGATAAACAAATTCGGAAAAATTTTATACCGCGGAGACCTCGTTGTTTACGAGTCGCCGCGCAGGTACAGAAAATACGGCTACGCAAGAGTGTTCTATGACTGGGCTAAGAATTCGATATGGATAACGTTATTCAAAAAATCATTGTCTAAAGAGTGGGAAGCGGTAAGATAAAATTTTTCGAAGTTCTTTCACAAAGCGGCGAATCAAAAGCCAGAAGAGGCAGAATCGTTACCGGCCACTCGGTAATCGAAACGCCCGTGTTCATGCCTGTCGGCACTCTCGGCACCGTTAAAGCAGTGAACAACGCCGAACTCGAAAACATGGACACGAGAATAATTCTCGGAAACACGTACCACCTCTATCTCAGACCCGGAAACGATATAATGCGCAGGGCGGGCGGACTGCATAAATTCATGAACTGGAAAAGCAGCATCCTTACAGACAGCGGCGGGTTCCAGGTTTTCAGCCTTTCTTCACTGAAGAAAGTTATGGACGACGGCGTGAGGTTCAGTTCGCACGTTGACGGCTCGAAACATGTTTTCACTCCCGCGAGCGTTGTAGGTACGCAGAGAATAATCGGCTCGGATATCATGATGCCTCTCGACGAATGCATCGCATATCCCGCGGCTCACAAGCAGGCTGAGAAAGCCCTTGCGAGAACGATTGACTGGGAAAAGAAATGCCTCGATGAACTGAATAGAACGGAACCGCTCTACGGACACGACCAGCATCTCTTCTGCATAGTGCAGGGAAGCACGTTCAACGATTTGAGAAAGCGGAGCATAGAAGAGCTGTGCGGCCTCGGTTACAGCGGCTGCGCCATCGGCGGACTTGCTGTGGGAGAGGAAAACGAAATGATGTATGACGTCACGGATTTCTGCACGGATTATATGCCTCAAGAAAAGCCGCGGTATCTGATGGGAGTCGGTACGCCCATAGATATTCTCGAATCCGTTGAAAGGGGAGTCGATATGTTCGACTGCGTGATGCCGACGAGGAACGCTAGGCACGGCAGGATATTCACGACGTACGG
>CAIKZJ010000147.1 GCA_903831845.1 uncultured Ignavibacteriota bacterium | reverse complement strand
GATAAGTATGAATTGAATCCCGTATTCGAAGAAAGCATTTTTACTTTGCCTACAAAATAAGATATTAAAAAACAGCAGATTAAATTATTTGTTTGATCTGCTGTTTTTTTAATCTCCAGAATTTATTTTTTGAGCATTTTTTCCCTCTATTCAGTAATGTGTGTTATATTTCCCCACCAAACCTCTGTATTGAGAAATTAATCTACATAAAAATACAGATTGTCCATATTAAGTTATTATATATCAATTATTTATGTCTTGGCACATTAATTGCATAACTATTATATAGAATTTTTAAAGCGAAATTATTCTTAAATAAATTCAAAAGTTATGAAAAAAACGATTACAAGTTTGATGATTTTGGTGCTGACAGCAGGTGTATTGTTCTCGGCGCCGAAACCTAAAATTTTACCTCAATTAGTTACGCCTGAAATGCTGAAGACGACGGCTGTTCTTGCTCCGGATTCATGCGTTACAACAGGCTTAGCGGTTGTTGCAAATAAGTTGTATGTATATCTGTCAGTAATGAACATCGGAGATACTGCTACGATTCAGAGCAGCACGTATACATTCGATTCCAAACCGACAGGTTCAACAGCTACAATAACGACCATCCCTTCACTGGGCTGGGTTAAGTTCAAAACGGACGTTGCAGGTCAGTATGTGGTAAGAACATCCATCACGACCTCAACAGGCACGAAGGACACGACTATAAAGATTACCGCGGCGAATTTTGTCGGCGTCGGTAATTTCCAGAATGTTCCCGCGGCGTATCCCAACTGTATGTCATGTCACGCCACATGGTCAAACTTCCAGACAATTTTCAACAAATGGAAAGTCAGCGGCCATGCGAACATTTTCAAGACTGAAATCGACAGCGGCGGTCCTTCATATTATTCGACTTCCTGCATGAAGTGTCATACCATCGGTTATGACCACAATTCATACGTGGACAATCACGGTTTCGACGATGTCGCAAGACAGGTCGGATGGAGCTGGTCAGCCTGGTCACCCCCGAAAAAAGGAAACTGGGATTCATTAAAGAACAAATACCCGACGCTTTCACAGTTCGCCACAATCGGATGCGAAAGCTGTCACGGTGCGGGCGGTGAGCACGCAGCAGGCGGCGACACAACTAAGATTGAAATACCTTACAAACCTTATGTCTGCGGTACGTGTCACGAAGAATACTGGAGACACACAACATATACGCAGTGGAGAGCTTCGCTGCACTC
This sequence comes from uncultured Ignavibacteriota bacterium, assembly GCA_903831845.1. GTDB lineage: Bacteria > Bacteroidota > Ignavibacteria > Tepidaquicellales > Tepidaquicellaceae > CAIKZJ01. Next base: position 3,711 of record CAIKZJ010000147.1, on the reverse strand, counting down.
AAACCCCGTATTCGAAGGTCGTACTGTCGCGGACAGTTTAAGAAACAATCTTAACGACTGTAACAGATGCCACGACGGAAGAGACTTTATCGGATATTATTCATACAACAGAAAAGATCCTATAGCGCTTAACAAAGGCGACATGACACCCATCGGCTGTCAGACCTGTCACGACCCGCACGGCGGTTCGGGCAACTATGCTCTTAGAGTTCCGACAACAGGTTCAGATACTCTTGCTAACGGTGTTTCTTACAACTCAGCCGGCAACGGTAGAGTTTGTATGTCCTGTCACTCTGCAAGAAGGAACAATACGACATATGTCACAGTAAGAGGATCCTTCTCAAGCACGTGGGGACCGCACGAAAACACACAGGGCGACGTATTATGGGGCTCGAACTTCGCTACATTCGGATTCCCGTTTGTATCAGGTTCGCATAAGAACAATCCGGGCGCATGCGTTAGCTGTCACATGGCGGCTACAACGGATACAGGTACGGTATCTCACGATAAGGTAGGCGTGCACTCCATGAACATGACATACGGAACGTATGAAAACGTAAAGGGTTGCTTAAGCTGCCACCCGGGCGTAACGAGCTTTGAAGACTTTATGGCTCCGCAGGACTTTGACGGTAACAACCTCGTCGAATCATGGCAGAAGGAAGTAGCCGGTACATTAAGAAACCTCAGAATAGCATTACCGCCGAGAGGCCTTGATTCAGTAAACTGGCAGGTAATAGCAAAAGACTCGAACAACCTGAACCTCAGGAAGTCATACTGGAATTACAGAATGATCACTGCAGACGGCAGTATGGGTATTCACAACCCGTTCCTTACAATCCAGGTTCTTCTCACGTCTATCAACTACGCTGTAGGTATCGAGCAGCAGGGCACGGAAATCCCCAAGGTATTCGAACTTTCACAGAATTACCCGAATCCGTTCAACCCGTCAACGAAGATAGACTTCTCACTACCTCGCGTTGAGAACGTAACGATTAAGATCTACGACATGACAGGAAGAGAAATCAACACTCTTGTCAACATGAAAATGCAGCCGGGCAAGTACTCGACAGACTGGCGCGGAGTCGATGCCAACAACAGAATGGTATCGTCAGGCGTCTACTTCTACAGGCTCGTGGCAGGCGGCAACGTCATTACAAAGAAAATGGTATTAGTTAAATAAGAAGTAAGTAGCAAAAAAAAGCAATAGAGTAGTTTTTCATAGCTTTCTCCTTTAACAAAACCCGGGAATTCCTCCTTCTCCCGGGTTTTCCTTTTACGTGCGACGATTGAATAACGTGGTTTTAATCGAATAATTGTTTTAATTTTATAATTCGATAAGCATGGAACCTGAATACTTTAATAGAGGCGCAAACACTACGTCCCTGAATAGCATTTTCATTCAGAGAATAAACGCTTTATCAGATAAAATTGAGTGTTTTATTGCCACAGGGAGCGAAGATGACCTTCACGATTCCAGGGTAAATGCAAGAAGACTTCAGACGTTATTCCATTCATTCGGGCACATCGCAGAAGGCGTTGCATATAAAGAGTATACGGCGATGATAAGCGGACTTATAAAATCATTCGGAAAAAGCCGTGAACTCGATGTTTGCGCGGCCATGACCTCGGAGTATACCGATATTGTTAAATTTAAGGACAGCCTTCTGTCGGGTTTTCAGCAAAACCTATACGGGCAGATTAAAAAGGAAAGGAAAAAACTTTCGGAATCTGAACTACTGAAGAAATTTCCGGAAAATGCAAAATGCATGACGGAGCATTTTAATTCGGACGGTGTTTTCCCGGCCGGTACGGATACATTAAGTGTCTTCGGCAGTGCTATACTGAATCAACTTGAAACTGTAGCGTATCTTACTGAAAAAATATCTGCGGGGCATTGTTCCGATAAAACACTTCATAAAATACGCATAAAATCAAAACCCCTGAGATATAACATGGAAACCGTTTCAGAATATTACAGAGCGGGAATTAAACCATTATACGATACGGTAAAGAAATTTGTCGAATGCGCCGGCATCATTCACGATGCAGATGTAATACTGGAACGTCTGAAAGATTTCCGAGACTCTTGCCGCAAAACCCGCGCTTTGGGTAAAAGCTCAATCCGGAAATTCTCTGGATATCTCAGAACATTGAGGGAATCCGAATTTGAAAATATTATAATTCTGACCGATAAAATCAGGGCGGGGGAATTCCGCGATAAAATAAAGAACTCAATTTTTGAAAATAATTATGAATGATTCTGTAGAAAATATTTTTCCCGAGTTGCAGAAGTGGGTAAGCGGTTATTTCGCGAACCTTGAAAATCTTCCCGTAAAATCTCAGTCAAAGATCAGGGAAATTTACGGCAGACTTCCGGAAAACCCTCCTTCCGAAGGCGAAGCATTCGGCGATATATTCAGGGATTTTAACGATATAATCATGCCGGGTATAACCCACTGGCAGAGTCCGAAGTTTTTTGCTTACTTCCCTGCGAATTCAAGCCTGCCTTCGCTTGCCGCTGAAGTGCTTACGTCCGCCATGGGCGCGCAGTGCATGAAATGGGAAACGTCTCCTGCAGCGGCAGAACTCGAAGAGCGCGTAATGAACTGGCTTAAAGAAATGCTGGGGATACCGGCGGAGTTTCACGGAGTGATTCAGGATACGGCATCTACTTCAACACTCGCTTCATTAATTACAGCGCGGGAATATCATTCGGAGTTCTCTATAAACCGTTCAGGCTATTCCGGCAATGAAAAGTTCAGAGTCTACTGTTCTACTGAAGCTCATTCTTCGGTTGAAAAGGCGGTTAAAATAACCGGCATAGGAAGGGAGAATCTCGTTAAAATTCCCGTCAACGAAGATTATTCAATCAACACAGTTCTTCTTGATAAAGCCATACAGCAGGATTTGAACAACGGATACAGGCCTTTATGTGTTGTCGCGGCTCTCGGCACAACCGGAAGCACGGCAATAGATTCTCTCGAAGAGATTGCGGAACTGAAGAAGAAATACGGATTCTGGATACACGTCGACGCGGCCTTTCTCGGAACCGCTTTCCTTCTGCCTGAATACAGAAAATACCTCAAAGGTATAGAGCATGCGGATACGTTTGTCTTCAATCCCCATAAATGGATGTTCACGAATTTCGACTGCTCCGCTTATTTCGTTAAGGATAAAAATACTCTGCTGAATACGTTCGAAATAATTCCTGAATACCTTAAGACGCGTTCCGATAACGCCGTAAACAACTACTGTGACTGGGGGATTCCGCTGGGTAGACGTTTCAGGGCGCTTAAGCTGTGGTTCGTGATAAGGTGGTACGGAGTGAGAGGGCTTCAGGAAAAAGTCAGATACCATCTTGCGCTGGCGAAGAAATTTCATGACTGGGTCTCTTCGGACAGGGAATTTGAATTACTCGCTCCTCTTACTGCAAACCTTGTGTGCTTCAGATACAAGCCGAAAGACAAGAGCGAAGATGAGCTAAACATAATCAATGAGCAGCTGTTGCAGAGAATTAACGCATCAGGGAAAATTTATATTTCACATACAAAACTCGGCGGCAGGTTCACGCTCCGGGTTGTTATAGCCCAGACGGAAGTGAACGAATCTCATGTCAGGGAGGCGTGGGATACGATAAAGTATTTTTCAAATCAAATATAATTCATATGAAAACGCAAAATTACGGAAATCACAGAAGATTCGTGTTCATGT
>CAIKZJ010000146.1 GCA_903831845.1 uncultured Ignavibacteriota bacterium | reverse complement strand
GGTCTACAATTATCTTGAAATAAGAGATGAACTAATCGCAAAGGGTTATAAATTCAAATCCGACTGCGACACCGAAGTGATACTGTATTCTTACATAGAATGGGGGGATGAATGCGTAAGCAGGTTTGAAGGTATGTGGTCGTTCTGTATTCTTGATTCGATAAAAAAGAGGCTTTTCTGCAGTGTTGACCGTTTCGGAATAAAACCGTTCTATTATTTTTTCAACGGCATTGAATTTCATTTCGGTTCTGAAATCAAGCAGGTGCTTAACCTGACTTCTGCTAGAAAGGGTATAAACTACAAGGTGCTTTTTGATTATCTGGTCGCGGAGTCGTACGGAAACGAGACTGAAGAGACATTCTTTACCGGGATCAAGAAAATTCTTCCCGGGCATAACCTGATTATTAACCTTGGTGGAAATAATTATGAGATTCATATAAATAAATACTGGGATATTAAGATTAATGAAGAAATTAGCAGGCTGACTGATGAGGAAAAAATAAAAGAAACGATAAGGGAATTGTTTTTTAACAGCGTGAAATTCCGTCTGCGCAGCGACGTGGAGGTCGGAACGTGTCTTTCCGGCGGGATAGATTCATCGAGCATCGTCTGTGCCGTTGATAAACTCACCGGACTAAGGCCGCAGAAATTGTTTACTATCCTTTCAGGCGAAGGGAAAATGAATGAATACCAGTTCGCGAAAGAGATAAGCGACAAAGTAGGCGGGGAACATCATATTAAGACTATAGTAACAAAAGATCTGAAGGAAGATATAAGAAATCTCATCTGGCATAACGACGAGCCTTTGCTGAAAGCCAGCATGTATGGCGGTTATTATGCTTATAAACTCGCTGCCGAGTCAGGGACCAAGGTAATTCTCGACGGCCAGGGCATCGACGAGTATGCAGGCGGATATTTTTCTCCTCCGTATCAGGAACTGCTCTATTATTTCCGTAAAACCGGTAAAATTGCAAAACTGAATTCACAGATAAGGTTTCTTTCGAGCAACGGCATCAATTCGGTTTTCGGAATACAATATGCAATGCTGAAATATTCATTCAAGAAATATGTACATGAAAAGTATCACAGAAGATTCCGCATAAAACTTAAGAAGTCCGCCGGAGACTGGTTTGATAAGGATTTTGTAAACGAGAACGTTCTGAAATCACAGATTTACGACAGTTACGATTCAGAAGATGCCGGACTTTTATCTGACGACGTCAAAAGCAAGAGCTACAAACTTTTGAAATATATCAACCTGCCCGGAATACTCCGCCAGGTTGACAGAAATTCGATGGCTTTTTCAGTTGAAGCAAGGGTCCCATACCTCGATCACAGGCTCGTTGAATATATCTATTCTTTGCCTTCTGAATTTATAATTAAGAATAATGTTACAAAATACGTTTTCAGGGAATCGATGCGAAACGTCGTTCCTGATAATATACTCAACAGGACGGATAAGATCGGCTTCTATGTTGACGAGTACAGTCTTCTTAAGGAAATGAAGGATGTGATAAAAGGGTATATTGAAGGCATAGAATCGGATAACGGAATATACAACAGAGAGTTTCTGCTGAAAAATCTGGACCGTCTGCTGGATAAAAGAGAAAATTATGATACAAAACTGTGGCGCTACATAAACGGTGTCATATGGAAAAATCTGTTTAAAGTAAATTAAACTTAAAAATGAAGATAAGTATTTTTGGACTTGGGTATGTTGGATGCGTAAGCATCGGTTGTCTTGCCGACCTCGGTCATGATGTTTTGGGCGTTGATACGAATCCGGCAAAAGTCGCGCTTATTAACAAAGGAAAGCCGACTATCGTGGAAAAAAGTATTTCAGAACTTATACGCAAAGGCAAAAAAGCCGGGAAGATATCCGCAACCGTCGATTACAGAAAAGCTGTGAAAAAATCCGATGTATCGTTTCTTTGCGTGGGAACGCCCAATACCGATGCCGGGCACCTCAACATGGAATACATCAATAATGCGGCTATTCAGATAGCCGAAGGGCTGAAACATAAGAAAAGTTTTCATACCGTAATAATAAGAAGCACGGTTGTTCCTGGCACTAACAGAAGACTTATAGGCCTGATAGAAGAATACAGCGGCAGAAAAGGCGGAAAGGATTTCTGCGTTGTATCGAACCCCGAGTTTCTGCGGGAAGGAAATGCGGTCGAGGATTATTTCCATCCCAGTCTCACCGTGGTTGCTTCGGATTCCGATATAGGGATTGAAACTGCGCGGTCTATTTACGAAAAAATTGATGCCCCTTTTAAGGTGGTCGACATTAATATTGCCGAGATACTAAAATTTGTGAATAACACGTTCCATGCTCTGAAGATTACATTCGCAAATGAAATCGGGAATATTTGCAAAAGACTGAACATTGATTCTGTGGAACTGATGGATTTGTTTGCCATGGACAATAAACTGAATACATCAAAAGCATACCTTCGTCCGGGTTTTGCTTTCGGCGGTTCATGCCTGCCGAAAGATTTGCGGGCCTTGAATACTATCGCTCATGACTATTATCTGCAGCTGCCGATAATAAACAATATTGAGAATTCCAACATACTGCAGAAAAAGCTTGTATACGACATGGTTACTGGGCTTAATAAAAAAAGAATAGGCATTATCGGTTTAAGCTTCAAGGAAGGCACTGATGATTTAAGAGAGAGCCCGATAATTGATGTAATTGAAAGACTGATGGGAAAAGGTTATGAAATAAAAGTTTATGATGAGAACGTCAATCTTTCAGCAATTATCGGAGCAAACAAGAGCTTTATCTTCAGCAGGCTGCCGCATATTAAAAGATTGCTCACCGCAGATGTAAATGAAATACTGAAAGAATCCGATGTTATTATCGTCAACGCAAGATTCCCGGGCGTAATCGGTAAACTTGCAAAATCGAATCCGAGGAAACACATAATAGATCTGATACATATAGACGAACTTCGGAAACATAAAAACTATCAGGGCATAAGCTGGTAATGAAAGTACTGCTCCTTGCTTTTGGAAATCCGGATAACGTCCTCTCGCTGTCCCGCCACCTGTCTGAAAAGGTAGATCTTACAGTCGTTTTTTCCGTGAGCGGAGACAGGTTCAGACAGGGGGTTATGGACGCCGATTTAACGGGACTGGATAATGGACTCATAACTGAAAGATCGGTGGTGGATTCTGTGCTGAATCCCGATGTTAAAAAATATATCGGAGGATGTTTCAGTTTGTGGTTTCTGAAAACACCCAGCAGAAAATTTATACATAAGTCCGGAGGCTTTAAAAATTATTTGATAGTACGGAAAGCTGCCCGCGAATTATCAGCCTGTAAATTTGACGCTGTGCATTTTAACGGTACTTCCGGATTCCTGCTTTATCTTTTAAAGCATATTAATTGCAAAAACAGGATATGGACATTACACGACTACAAGCCGCATACAGGAGAAGAGACCAGATTCGGAAAGCTTTTAAATTCCGTTTATACAAAATTCGGAATAAGATACATTCAGCACTACGAATATCTTAAGAAAGAGTTTGCTGCATATTTTTCTCTGAACCCGGAACTTATTGATCAGGTCTATTCCGGCGCTTTCGACATTTATGAAAGTATTAAGGCGAAACCGACAGAAGTCCCCGGCAGATATGTGCTTTTTTTCGGAAGATTCTCAAAGTACAAGGGGCTCGACTTGCTTTTCAGATCTTTCATGCAGATCAATGACGGCAGTCTCTGCCTGATAGCCGCCGGTGACGGGAACGCTGATGGTATAACCGCGGAGGACAACAGGATAAAACTTATTAACAGGTATATCCCTCCGGATGAACTTGCCTATCTTATTGACAGGTCGCTGTGCGTTATCACTCCTTACAGCGACTCTACGCACAGCGGCGTTATAATGACGGCGTACGCTTTTAACAAGCCTGTGATATCTTCAGATGTAGGAGGCATTAAAGAAGTTCTGATTGACGGGAAAACCGGACTCTTGTTCAGGGCCGGAGACGAAAAGGGATTAATTTCGGCGATCGAAAAAATGGCTGATGATACGGAACTCCGTAAACGAATGAGCGAAAATATTGGGTTGTTGAAAAAAGAAGGCATTCTGAACTGGGATTCCATTACTACCAAAATGACCGCTATATATTCAAAGACGGCGCAATGAAGGAAAGAATCCGTATACTGTACGTTACAGACGGACTCGGCAACGGAGGTAAGGAGAGACAGTTAATCGAGACTGTAAAACATATTAACAGAGACATTTTTTCTCCGGGTATAGTTACTTTTTCCGGGAACCAGCATTATACACAGGCCGCTGAGGAAACTTCGGACTTTTTCAGAATACTTCCTAAAGAGAAGAGTCTGGCTGAACCTGTATTTGCCGTTGCCGAAAGTTTTGAACGATTCAGACCGCACGTAGTACATTCATTTGATATTATTTCCGCTTTCTATACGTACCTCCCTTCATTGCTCTACGGAAGCAGAATATTGAACGCGTCGATTCAGGATGCGGGTCTCGATAAAGGATGGCAGCGGAATCTTAAATTGATGCTGATACGGCATGCTGATTCGGTTGTCGGAAATTCATTCAAGGGATTGAAGGAATACGGCGTAGTGGGAGAAGTGCTTTATAATTTTATAGAAGAAAGCAGATTCCACGGACACAATGCGGGCGGGAAATTCATTGCTGCAATGGTCGCAAACTTTTCAATTTATAAGGACTATGATTCGTACTTCAGAGTCGTGAAGAAGCTGCTTGAGGAGAATCTGATTGATGAAGCATATGCTATCGGAAGCGGTAGCAGGCTTGAAGAATATAAAGGTCTTGTGGGCACATTTGACTGTAGCGTGAGGGATAAAATAAAATTTACCGGCAGCATTAACAACGTGGAAGAGGTATTGTCGTCTATATCAGCCGGATTTTTATTTTCTACAGAAGAATACGGCGAAGGAATATCAAACTCGGTTCTTGAATATATGGCAGCCGGCGCCATAGCGATCGCATCCGATATAGGCGCCGTTAATGAAATAATTGATAACGGAATTAATGGTTTTCTTGTAAATAAATACGACATTGAAAGTATAACTGAAATCATTAAACTTATAAGGAACGACCGTGAAACATATGAAAAAATCAGGTCGAATGCGCTCGATACTGTCAGGGCAAAATTCTCTTTAAAAACGAACATCAGAAAGCTTGAAGATTTATACATAAAACTTGCAGGTGAATAAATTTCTTAAGAAAATAAAATTCGGACTGCATCTCGATCCGAAAATCGAGCGGATAAAAAATCACCGTAAGTTCATACCTTCAGGCAGCAAAGCTGTTCTTATTATATATGCCGATTTCGAGCTTGGATGGGCCTGGAGATATTCAAAGACTGCGGAGAACGGGACAGAGCATGCGAACAGTCTGGGTCTTAAGGAAAGGGGAAATATTCCGGCGATACTTGATGCCTGTGATGAATTCGGTATTCCCGTTACATGGGCGACGGTGGGACACCTGTTTCTCGATTCCTGCAGCAAGAGGGAATCTATCCCTCATCCGAATATAAAAAGGCTCGGTCATTTCGACAATCCGTTCTGGAGATATTCAGAAGGGGACTGGTTCGATGCCGATCCATGTTCTGATTATAAAACCAGTCCCGGCTGGTATTGTCCGGATTTAATAGATAACATTATAAGCCGTAAAGCCGGGCATGAAATAGGATGCCATACTTTTTCTCACATAGATTGTACAGATGCGTTATGCCCGCCGGATGTATTCGATTCAGAGATTGCAGAATGCAGAAGGCTTGCTCATGAAAAAGGCGTTGAACTGAAATCGTTTGTCCATCCCGCGCATACAATAGGGAATCTTGACGGTCTTATAAAACACGGATTTACATCTTACAGAACGGATTATGATAATATTCTAGGTTATCCCGAAAAATACAAAAATAAACTCTGGCAGATTAAAAGCACATGGGAGTTTGTCCTTTTCAGGGAATGGAGCAGGAAATATCATATCCGCAGGTATATAGAGATCCTCAGAAGAGCTATAAAAAATGAGTCGGTATGCGTATTATGGTTTCATCCTTCCATGGATATTGAGTTCTTCGAAACAGTTTTCCCGGAGGTTTGCAAATACATTCTCGACAACAGCAGGGATTTGCACATTACAACGGCAGGCGCATACACGGAATTCCTGGAGAACAACGGACTGTAATTAATGAAAATTCTCATAATCGCAAATATCAGAAGTCAGCAGGGCGGAATTACGACTCAGGTACTTGAATTAAATGAATCTCTGCTCAAAGAAGGGTATGAAACGAAAATCGTATCAACGCACGGCAGCCATACGGAAAGATTTTCTTCCTTATTCAAAGCTATTAAGGAGTCTTTTAATTGCAGCGTGATACTCGGTGTCGGATGCGCATATTACGGTATAATTCCGATGCTTGTCTCATCATTAGTTTCATTAATATCAGGAAAACCTGTCATATACAATTTTCACGACGGGCAGGTTGAAGAATTTTTAAAGAAGTATTCGGGGTTGTTGAAATTGTTTTTCGGCAGGGATAAAATTATCGTTGCTACATCTTTTCTCGGCAAATCTTTCGGAAAGTACGGCTTCAACTCTGAAATAATAAATAATCATCTCAACGAGGTCGGATTAAAAGTCAACAGTTCTTCGGTCAGCGGCAAAAAAGTTATATGGGCAAGAAGTTTTGAAGAACTGTACAGGCCTGATATAGCTCTTGAGGCCGCAAAGAGAACCGTTAATGTTTGCAATGCCGAATTCCATTTCTACGGGGGCGGCTCATTGCGTGATTATTACAGGAGTCTTTACGGCAGCATCAGGGGTATTTATTTCCATGATTTTGTAAAAAGAGAAGTACTGCTTGAAGAGTATGGAAAGTATGACATATTTCTGAACACGTCGGATTATGATAATTTCCCGATGAGCATAGTAGAGGCAGGTATGAACGGACTTCAGGTCCTCACTTCCAATGCAGGAGGAATAGCTTCGATTTACACCGGAGATGAAGTAACTTTCTTCTTTAAAGGAAATTTGGATGACTGTACGGAAAGGCTGAACGCGTTATTATCCGATCCCGGATTCTATGAATATAAAAAGATAAACCTGCAGGAAAAAATTAAGGGGTTCACCTGGGAATCAGTCAGGGATAACTGGATTAGCGTCTTTGAAGGCGCAGTATCCAAAACTCAAAGTATGAATTGAACAAATGAAAACGGGCAGAAAATATTTATTGCTTTTCACTGCAGCTTTCCTGCTTAGAGTTTTGTATATATTCATTCCGGCTTTTGATTATTATGCTAAGAGCTATCCGGTTAGTTTCTCGGCATCTGAACAGGTTTCGGACTCCGAAACGTATGTGAAGCTTGCCAAAGGTCTTCTTGAAAAAGGATATCCCGCGGTCAACGGCCGGCTGACGATGTACGGAGGTTATGTTTACCCGTTGATTCTTGCGATGTTCCTTAAATTATCGGATAATCTTATCCCTTTGATTTTGTTCCAGGCATTATTGTCTTCGCTGACATGTGTATTGCTGGCAAAAATATCCGGAAAAATTATTTCTGACGAAATGCCGGGACTTATAGGCGGTTATATCTTCGCATTTTATTATCCGGCCTTCATGACTGTTTCCAGACCGCTTACGGAGCCGTTATTTACATTTCTGCTGGTAAGCGGAGTATACATAATATTACACAGCAGGAAGGAAAGGAACGGATATTCGGTATATATATACGCCGGACTTATTTTCTCTGCCGCTACGCTGACAAGAGCAATGCTCTTTTATGTTTTTTTCTTTATGGTGATGGCTTACGTTATTTACTTTTTTTCGAAAGACAGGAAAATTGATTTCAAAATATTACTGACAGTTTTAAGTTTTGCGGCTTTGCAGATACCCTGGATATATCTTGGCTACGTTCATAACGGAAGAATAATACTCGGTTCAACTAACGGCGGAGGAAATCTTGTCCTCGGCACTTACATACCCGGAAACGGAGAGTATTCAAGAGAAATATTTGAGAAAGATCCCGAACATCCTATTCATATTTTTGATAAATTATATATTGAAAATAACTGGACTGATGCTCAAAGGGATTCAGCGTATTTTGAATTCAGCAAGAAACAACTTGCTGATAACTTTACCAAGAGGCCTTTTGAGTCGTTCCGGCTTATGTTTTACCAGATATCACGATTCTGGTTCAACGTTCCGTACAGCCACAGGTCAGGGACTGGAAACAACGTTAACATAGCGGCTACCGTAATTCTGCTCGGGTTTCTGATTTACGGAGTTTTTAAACGCGGAACCGGGGGAAGGGATGAGATTAATTTGCTTCTCATTTTTCTGGCCGTTTATTGCCTGCCTCATGCATTGACAAACTCGACGATAAGATATTCATTCCCGATACTGCCTTTTGTTTTTATGCTTTCGGGTTACGGAATATATTTGTTTGCAGGCTATTTAAAGAAAAGAAGACACAGCACAACAGGATAAAGCAGTAAAGAAGCATCATGTATTTCCATCCCTCCGTATATGAACGTCTTAAGAAAAAAAGAAGCGTGTTCGGGCTTTTTCTGGACAGGCTGTTTTTTCCGCTTATTGTCCTGATGCCCGATAAAGTTTGTTTGAAACTGGGCCTGACGCCTGTTGATGAAGAGCGAATCATTAAAGTTCAGGAGCACATTACAGGGCGTTTTCTCGATATCGGCTGCGGAACCAATATATTTGTAAAAGCCGGAGGGAACGGAATAGGAATAGATGTACATCCGTGGGAGGGTGCGGATATTGTAGTGAAGAATACGGGAAAACTTGATTTTCCTGACAATGATTTTGATTCGGTGCTTATTGTCGCGGCTTTGAACCATATTCCGGAGAGGGAATCAACGCTTAGGGAAGCATACAGAGTCCTTAAACCGGGAGGTAAGATTATACTTACAATGCTGACACCTTTTGTTTCCTACATTACGCATAAAATCAGATACATTTATGATTCCGATCAGTTCGAAAGAGGAATGACCGATGGAGAGGTATGGGGCATAAAAAAGAAAGACATGTACAGGCTGTTGAGTGCGGCAGGCTTTTCCGGGATTTTTTCAGAAGGGTTCGTTTACAACCTCAACAGAATATATATCGGTTACAAATAATACACTCGGCATTTTACAATCCACAAAACGGATAATATTATGAGCAAGCCAGAAATAACGGTTGTGATACCTTGCTATAAGGTGCGGGAACGTATCTTAGGCGTTCTTCATTCCGTCCCGGATATGGTCGGCAGAATAATCCTCGTTGACGACGCCTGTCCTGAAAAAACGGGTGAGCATGTACTGCTTAATTTTAAGGATGAAAGACTTACTGTTATAACGCATGAGAGAAACAAAGGCGTCGGGGGAGCTGTAAAAACCGGATATCGTGAAGCTCTTAAAACAAACAGCGATATTATAATAAAGATTGACGGTGACGGGCAGATGGACCCTTCGCTTATACCCGAATTCATTTCTAAGATAGAAAACGAATCGGCAGATTACGTTAAAGGTAACAGGTTCTATATGCTTAATAATCTGTCGGGTATGCCGAAATCAAGGATGGTCGGCAATTTCGCGATTTCGTTCCTGAACAAAATGGTAAGCGGCTACTGGGAGCTTATGGATCCCGCGAACGGATACACGGCCGTAACACGCGATGCTCTTTTAACGCTTCCTCTTGACAAAATAGACAACGGCTATTTTTTCGAAAACGATATGCTGTTCAGACTCGGAACTTTCAGGGCAAGGGTTGAAGAAGTTCCGGTTGAATCAATTTACAAAAATGAAAAGAGCAATCTTAACATTCTGTCGGTTCTTTTTTCCTTTCCGTTTAAATATTCGTTAAGATTTATAAAGAGGATATTCTATAATTATTTCCTAAGGGATTTTAATCTGGGTTCCGTATACATCTTGATGAGCTGTCTGCTCTCCGCCGCAGGATTAGTTTTCGGTGTGTACAAATGGATTATGAGTTATATCACAAATGTCCCTTCTACAGCGGGTACTGTAATGATACCCGCCGTCCTGATCATATTCGGGATGCAGTTCTTCTTATCAGCGATTAATTTTGATCTGAATTATAAATTCAGGCATTCATTCGGAAAAAACAAACAGAATGTACGTAACACGAAAACGTAAGCAATACGAGACTGACGAACATCCCGTCCTTAAAAACGGACTGGAAAAACTATTTCCGGCGGATCAGTTATTCTCTGTAGAATCTTCGCTCGACTCTCTGATACCATGGATTGAATACGTCTGCGGCCTGGATGGCAAGACCGTTCTCGTATTCGGGACAGGGCTTGGAGGAACTACTGTCGCATGCGCTTTGAAAATTGGTTCAGGAAAAGTATACGGTACCGATATCAGCGCTGACGCGATTGAAAAAACCTCAATAAAGGCGAAAGCGTACGGAGTTTCGGAGAAAGTGGAACTGATTCACATGAATGACACCTATCCTCTGAATTTCAATGATGATTTCTTTGATATCGTAATTATGGCCGACGTAATCGAGCACATTGTAAGCGAGAGAGGTAAATATGTAAGAGAGGTTTTCAGAGTCGCCAAGAAGGGCGGCATAATGATAATAACCGGCACGCCTAATGTTATTCATCCAAGAGACAGGCATACCACCGGTTTGTATTTTATCCCATGGATGTCGTCCGGAACAGCGTATAAATACGCTCTTTGGAGAAAACGATGGAAAGAAGGAGAAAACCTTGATTATGCGGGCAGGAAAGGCACTTCTTACTGGCATATTAAAAGTTGGCTCAAGGGATTCAGATATGAAGTGCTGAACCTCAGGCCAGGATTCACTTCAAAATACCTGAAAGAAAAGGGGAGGGTAAATTCGCTCAAAAGAAGAATTTTATTCTTTCCGTATAAGGCATTTGAAACTGTCCTGGCTTTCGTTTTCAGAATTCCGGCAACAGCTTTAATGCCTTACATAAACCATTTATTTATTAAAAAGACGGAATAAATGTGCGGGATCTGCGGAATATTTGAATTCAGGGCCGGAACGGATAAAGAAACCGTTACACGGCGGATGATGAGTGTAATGAAGCACAGGGGTCCAGATGACGAAGGCGTCTGGAGCGATAAAAAAATATCCATGGGGTTTGTAAGGTTAAGCATCATCGACCTCAATCATTCGGCAAACCAGCCGATGACCGATGATGAAAGCAGATACGTAATTACTTTCAACGGAGAAATCTACAATTACATTGAAATCAGGGAAAAGTTAATTTCAAAGGGCCACAGGTTCAAAACCGGTTCGGACACGGAAGTACTGCTTAAAGCATATGCGGAATGGGGAAAAGAAAGTTTCAGCATGTTCAACGGCATGTTCGCGTTCGCTATTTATGACAGATATTCAGGAAAGTTAATACTTGTGAGGGACAGATACGGCGTCAAGCCGCTGTATTATTTCTTTGACAGCGAAAAATTTATTTATGCATCCGAAATACAGCCCATTCTTGACGCATATCCGGAACTAAGGGAAACAAATGACGAGGCAGTTTTTAATTATCTTGTTTTTAACAGGACTGACTACGACGAAACGACTTTCTTCAGGCGCATAAAAAAACTCCGTCAGGGACATTACGCGGAAATTGAAACCACAGCGGGATTCAGACAATGGTATAATCTTAAGCAAAGGCTTGGAGAAAATGACGGTAAAGGCAGTCTGATTGAACTGCTTGAATCATCCGTAAAACTAAGGCTTAGAAGCGATGTGCCGGTGGGCGTCTGCTTAAGCGGCGGCCTTGATTCATCGACTATTATGTCGATTCTTACAAGAAAATTCGGCCGAAGGGACATAAATTCGTTCTCTGCTGTGTACGGCGGATCATTTGAACACGACGAGAGCAGGTTTATAAACGAATACAGGGATGAAATTTCGGACATGCACTTTATAACTCCTGACCATGATACGCTTTTCAATGACATGGAGGATTTCGTGAATGCGCACGGAGAGCCGATACCATCGACGTCTCCTTATGCGCAGTATAAGGTGATGGAAATCGCAAAGAAAAAAGTGAAGGTCACACTGGACGGTCAGGGAGCTGACGAGGAACTGGCGGGCTATCATTATTTTTTCGGAAATTATTTCAAGGAACTCTTGCTCAGGTTCCGCTTTATAACTCTCGCGGCGGAGATGATATCCTACAGACGAAGACACCATTCTCTGTACGCTTATAAAACATTTCTTTATTTTCTTCTCCCTGCATATCTTAAAACGAGGCTCAGAAGCCGCAAAGCCGGATACATATCCGAAGGATTTTATTCTGAATATAAAAGCGGAAACAAAATCGCAGGAGAGCTGTATTCTTCCGGCTCCCTTAATGAAGCTCTGTTAAGGCATTTTGAAATGAAACTGGAGCATCTCCTAAAATGGGAAGACAGAAATTCGATGCATTTTTCGCTTGAGGCAAGGCTGCCTTTCCTCGATTACAGGGTAGTAGAGCACTGTCTTTCTCTGCCTTCAAAAGAAATTATCAGGCAAGGAATGACAAAGCATATATTGAGACGGCAAACCGCAGGACTGCTGCCGGAGAGCATCAGAGACAGGACCGATAAAACAGGTTTTGATACGCCCGAAGATGAGTGGTTCAGAAAAGAGAATTTCAGGGAATTTATTTCTGATGTGATAAATTCTGAATCTTTCCGCGGCATGGGCTATGTGAATCCGGATATGGCGAGCGTTCTTTATAAAATGCATCTCGACAGAAAGATAAATATTTCCAAAGATATCTGGAAATGGATTAATCTGTATTTGTGGAAAAATAAGTTTATCGGATAGTGATAAGTGTGGAAATATACAGGGATGTTGCAGAACAGCCTGATATTCTCGAATACATGAACAATCATGATAGTCTTTCGGTTTTTCAATCCCGTTTCTATCTTGATCTCTGCCAAAGGACAGAAGGCCAGGAAGGCATGCTATTAGTTTGCAGAAAGGACAAAGAGATTACCGGATTGCTTCTTGCACAGCTTCAGAATAACTTTGGAAAATCACTCAGGAAACTGGCGAGCAGGGCGCTTGTGATAGGCGGTCCTGTTGCCTCTTCGGAAGATGCTGAATCCGGAAACGCTTTAATAAAGTCTTACATAGAATTTATAAAGGACAAGGCCGTATATACGCAAATAAGGTGTTTATTTCAGAACTCATATGCCGATAAGTTGTTTGAAGGAAACGGCTATACGCGCAACGATCATCTGAATTATGTGATCGATCTGAAGAAAGGGGAAGAAGAGTGCTGGAAAAAACTGCATTCAAAAAGAAGGAATGAGGTAAGGAAAGCAGTCAAAGAGGGAATAACTTTTTCGGAGATTGATTATAAGAATGAATCTGTGGATGCATATAATGTTCTGAAAAAAATTTACGGGCGGGC
>CAIKZJ010000145.1 GCA_903831845.1 uncultured Ignavibacteriota bacterium | reverse complement strand
TCTGTAAAAAACTTACTTACAAGTCGCCTGAAGACCCGAAATCTGTCCTGAATCAGTTCAGGAATGAATATTATCCCCGCGTTGCCGTTACAGTCGATATGGTTGCTACAGGTACTGATGTCAGACCTCTTGAAATTCTTCTTTTCATGAGGGATGTGAAATCCAGAAATTATTTTGAACAGATGAAGGGCAGGGGAACGAGGGTTATTTCTCTTAACGACCTGAGAAGGGTTTCTCCGTCCGCAAAACTTGTTAAGGACCATTTCATTATTATCGATGCTATAGGCGTAACAAAATCACTTAAGACCGACAGCCGTCCGCTTGAACGGAAGCCTGCCGTTCCTCTGAAATCACTTCTTGATGCGGTTGCTGTAGGTGCAAGGGACGAAGATTTGTTTCTGTCGCTGTCCGGACGTCTTGCGCGTCTTTCGAAGCAAATTACGGAAAAAGAGCATAAGCAGTTTACAGAAAAAGCTAAGGGCAAGACATTGAATGTTGTCGTCAGGGAACTGCTCGACGCGTATAACCCTGATGTTATAGAAGATACGGCGCGCGCGCGTTTCGGCATTCCTAAAGAAACGGAAGTGCCTGAAACCCATATAGAAGAAATCCGTGAAGAACTTCAGGTTAAAGCTGCATCGACATTCACGGGAGATCTTAACGTGTTCATAGATAATGTAAGGAAAAACCATGAGCAGATTATCGACACAATCAACCCCGATAATGTCATATTCGTCGGATGGGATAAATCGCAGGTTGCCGACGCGAAAGGAATGATTGAGGATTTCAAACAGTATATCGAAAAGAACAAAGACGAGATAACTGCGCTGCAAATATTCTACAGCCAGCCGTACCGCAGGCGGGAACTGACCTATGATATGATTAGCGGGCTTCTCGATAAAATCAGGCAGGATGAGCCGTCTCTCACGCCGGCGAACGTATGGAGGTCATATGAGATACTCGGCAAATCGAAGCACGAAAGGTCGGAAAAGGAACTTGTGATACTCGTATCTCTCATACGCAGAATAACGGGCATAGACAGGCAATTGACGCCGTACGGAAAAATCGTCGACAGGAATTTTCAGTCCTGGGTAATGAATCGTCACAAGGGGAGTGCCCCTAAGTTTACCGAAGAGCAGATGTCCTGGCTTCGAATGATACGTGATTACGTAAAGACGTCGTTCCACATAGAAAAAGACGACTTTGAGTACACTCCCTTCAAGGACGCGGGCGGTCTCGGAAAATTCTACAATCTCTTTGGCTCCGGCTATGAAGAGATTCTCAACGAACTAAATGAAGAATTAGCAGCATAATAAATTCAAACTAAATATTATACTATGTTTTTCAAAAAAGGTTATAATAAAAACTATATTAAAATTTATGAATCACCAGATAATAAGGATAAATTTGCACTTACATCAATAAATGGTGATTTAAAGAATAAAATAATGTCTAAACTGAATAGTACTTTTGCTTTACAGGGTGATTTTATTAAAAAAGGGGGTAAAATTAGCGATAATCCAATGTTATCTGTAATATCGAGCGGAACAGGTGCTTTGGGACTATCGGGATTGACTTCGGGAAGTCTATTCCTTGCTACTGCGGATCCTGCTACATTAATGCATTTTGTTAACAAGGTTGGAGTAGGAAGTGCTATATTAAGTGGAGGAAGTATTGTGGGACAAGCTCCTTTTATACCGGTTGCTGGTGCGATTATGCCGGTCGTGGCTCCACTATTGGCTTTTCAAGCAATTTCGACTATCATGATTATGAATAAGTTTAATGCAATTAATAAGAAGTTAGTTTCTATAGAAAAAAGTATTAATAGGGTATTGCAAG
>CAIKZJ010000144.1 GCA_903831845.1 uncultured Ignavibacteriota bacterium | reverse complement strand
GGATACAACTTCCTTTTCCTGGAGAAAGCCGCTCACTTTTTCCGAAAGTCTGACCTTACCCAGCGGCGAAGCGTAGTAGTCGTAATCAATGAGGCATGCGCCGACAAGCGGATATCTGTGCGAAGTGCCGAGAACGATAACCGTTTCGGTATCCGGAGGCAGCTGCCTGAACGAATGCGCGGCGGTTTTACCGGAGAACATGAAACCGGCATGCGGTGCCACCACAGCCTTTACGCGAAGGTTTTCATTTTTAACTTCATCAAGATAGCTATCGATTTCTTCGGCAAGCAAATCGGGGTTATCGGAATACCAGGACCCCGCGCATACGGGTTTTCTGATTTTCTCTTTCATGGCAATCAGTTTAAAAGTTCGGGACGGTATTCGAAGTGCATAGTATCGTAGTGGTACCATTTGCCGCCCCATATGAATCCGTGTTTTTCGAACACCTCTACCACGGCCATGGGAATCTTGTTCTTGTAAGTCATTGAATTATCCCACTGCCAGTAATCGGAATATGCGGTATTAATATCGATTGCAATTCCGTATGAATGCGTGCTCATTCTGTTTGTTCCGGCGATTTTCCTGTAGTTAAAGGTCCCGGCAGTTTTTTTTACGTACTTAAGGTATTTGTCTTCTAGGTTAAGAAGTTCTTCGGCGACATTCTTAAGTTTCTTGCTTACATCGTTTACGGAATTCACCTGCAGCTTTTCGCCGGAAGGATTCCAGGTAATCGAGACGAGATTTCCCATCACTTCGGATTTCGACGCCCCGTACATTTTGGCGAAAAACGGTTCATACCTGACGCGTCCGGGTTCAAAATTTTCCGCAGGCGGTTCATCCCAGTCATGCCCTGCGGTATAGGTCTGAGACATCATATCCTCAAGGTCGGGGTCATCGAGTTTTTCGTCATATGTCTTTTCCCTGCCGTCGTCATAGGTCATCACTGTGCCGTCTTTCCAGTACAGATGATTGGCGTCCGCCTTTTCGAGAAAATCGGGATATGCTTTAAGCAGATGCCTGAGACCCGCGGGTATTTTTGAGGTATCTGCATTAAATGAAGAATTGTTCTTATCCGAAGCCTTTGATTCGTTCTTTTCGCATCTGAACGAAACAACAAGCGGTACGAACAGCAGAAGCAGAATAAAATTTCTAATCCTATATTTAAATATTTCCTGCATAGACATAATTAAGATAACGGCTTGCGTGTTTTTTAAATTTATCAATCAGCTCAACGGGTGTCGGCTCAAAGTCCATTTTATACCTCGGGAACGCGCGTGATATATGCAGAACGATATTTTTGTCAAGCTCCGCAAGATACCTGCACATTTCATCAAACTCATCGCGGTTGTCGTTAAGTTCCTCGATGAGGAGGAAAGTAACTTCAAGGTGTTTTTTCGTTTCCGATATAATTTCAATAGTACGTTTCGTGGTACCGATATCCCCGCCGCATACTTTCTTATAAAAATCGGAGTTAAATGATTTAAGGTCAATATTGAAAGCATCGATATAACCCACGAGTTTACGGAGCGGTTCTTCATTTATCTGTCCGTTGGAGACGGAGACTGTATGAATATCGTTCTGCGAGCAGAGCACTGCAATATCGAGCATATACTCAAAAAAGACGGAGGGTTCGTTATATGTAAACGCGACGAACTTATATCCGTTTTTTTTGCATATGTTCAGAATCTGCTGCGGAGAGACCTCGGTAATGTTATCGAAGTCTTCCTTATCGAACTGCTGGCTTATGTCGAAGTTCTGGCAGAACCTGCAGTTAAGGTTGCATCCGAGCGTACCGACAGAAAGAATTTTAGAGCCCGGATGAAAATGGTACAGCGGTTTTTTCTCAATAGGGTCGAGGTGGATCGCAACCGGTTTTGAATAGGACAGGGCATACAGTTTGCCTGAAAAGTTCTCTCTTGTACCGCAGACGCCGACTGCGCCTTCGGGAATTACGCAGAACTTCGGGCACAGAAAGCACTTGACCTTGCCTTTTGATTCCGAGACATAAAAAGACGCTTCTTTCATTTTACAGGTTGTTTAGAATAAATTCAGTTATTCTTTTAAACAGATGATAGCGGGTAGTTCCGCCCGCGATGCTGTGATTCCTGTTGGGGTATATCTGCATTTCAAACTGCCTGTTGGCTTTTACGAGTTCATTGACAAACTCCATTGTATTCTGGTAATGGACGTTATCGTCAGAAGAACCGTGCACAATAAGGAATTTGCCTTTAAGCTTATCCGCAAATTTTAATGGAGCGTTATCGTCGTAACCGGAAGGATTATCTTTCGGCAGGCCGAGATATCTTTCCGTATAAATGTTATCGTAAAACCTGAACGAAGTGACGGGAGCAACTGCGACGGCAAGTTTAAAATAATCCGATGCCTTGGTTATACAGAGCGAAGACATGTATCCGCCGAAACTCCAGCCCCAGATGCCGATTCTTTCCTTATCGATAAAGCTAAGTCCTCCGAAATATTTCGCTGCTTCGATCTGGTCGTTAAGTTCAAGACTGCCGAGCCTGCGGTAAACCTGCTTTTCGAACTCCGTGCCGCGACCGCCGGTTCCCCTGCCGTCGACGCAGGCGACAACGTAGCCCTTGCTGCAGAGCATCTGGTACCACATATAGTCACCGCCGCCCCAGGCATTAAGAACAGACTGAGAACCGGGACCGCCGTAGACATACATGAGCAGCGGATGTTTCCCGGATTCATCCATGTTAGCGGGTTTCATCATCCAGCCGAACAATTCAGTGCCGTCGGATGTTTTGAAAGAAAATACTTCTTTCTTCGTGAGTTTATATTCTTTTAGTTTATCTTTGAGTTTTCTGTTTTCGTTCAGCACCTTCACTTCCCTGCCGGAAATATCGTACAGGGTTTGCGACGAAGGCGTATTCAGGTCGGAGTTGCTAAGAACATAATACTTAAATTTAGCGGTAAACGTCGCATTGTTGAAACCGTCTTTAAGAGATATTTTTCTCTTGTCCGAGCCGTCAAGTTTAACCGAAAATATATCGCGGTTATAAGAAGAAGATTCAAAGGCGGCGTAGTACATTCTCCGGGAATCCTCATCGACTCCCTTCAGGTCAACGACGTCGTAGTTACCAGAGGTAACGGGCGAAAGAACCGAACCGTCCTTTGCGTGAAGATAAGCGTGCGTGAACCCGCTCTTGTCGCTGAAGTGAATGAACCTGCCGTCTTTAAGGAATGTAAGGTCGTACAGTTCTCTTATGTAGTATTTTGAATTTTCCGTGTAAACGATTCTCGAGGCGCCTGTAGCAGGGTCCGCGAAAAGAATGTCTTCCCTGTTCTGAAGTCGGTTAAGCCTTACAACAGAAAGTTCATTCAGCGGAGTCCATTTTATTCGGGGAATATAAATATCCGTTTCTGAGCCGATATCGACTTTAGTAAGCTTCTTATCTTTTAAATCAAATATGTTCACAGAAACGACAGAATTATTTTCACCTGCTTTGGGGTATTTGTAAAGGGATTCATCAGGATAAAGTCCGGAGTAGTATGTGAGGTTATACTGTTTTACTCCAGACTCATCGAATCTTATCCAGGCAATTTTTCTGCCGTCATCGGACCAGTCGAAAGCTTTTGTTATGTTCAGTTCTTCCTCATAGACCCAGTCCGGCACGCCGTTGATGATTTTATTATGTTCGCCGTCTTTAGTTATCTGTATTACCGCTTCTGATTTCAGATTATAAACGTAAAGGTTATTATCCGCTACGAAAGCCACGGAATTCCCGTCCGGAGAGAGTTCCGCGATTCTGGCCTTACCTTTTCCAGTAATAAACGAGAGTTTGCCGGCAGCAATATCATAGATGTAATAATTGGAAATAACCGATTTGCGGTAGAGTCTTTCCACATCCGTGGTAATGAGAATCTTAGTCCCGTCGTCCGAAACAACGTAGTTTCGAATATCGATTTTATCCTTGCCAGACAGACTGGCAAAGGTCTTTCCGTCGAGAAGCGTCTTTACAATTTTGCCTGTTTCATAATCATAAACGTTAATCGAATTATCGTCTTCGAGAAAGGAATAGCTGACGCCATCGGGCATAGACCTGTAATCAGGCGCGCCCGAAGAGGTGAATTCCGGTTTAAGATGAATCGACTCAAGTGTAATTTCCTTGTCCTGCGAAAAAGCGCGGGGACAGAAAGAAAGAACGGAGAGGATAAGGATAAGGAATAATTTCTTCATAATCTGAATTTCGTTTTTTTCTTTGTTTGACAGATAGTAAATGTTTTTAACAAGTTTTAAAATGATAAAAATAGAGGGGAATTTACAGTTGACCCAAATAATTACATCAAAGCAATTAAAGAAAAAATTGTGTATTTTTAGAAAATTTTATTGTAATGAAGGCAGCAAAAGTATTATCGGCACTACTGATTTTTGTTTTATCGGGATTTATCAGCGGAGACGGCCCGAAATATCCGGGCGTCGAACTGATCAAGGGAGCGAATTTAATAAAGACGGTTGAATTTCTTGCATCGCCGGAACTTAAAGGCAGGCTTGCAGGAAGCGAGGGTTATTACAAGGCGGCGGAGTTCATGGCGGAAGAATTCAAATCGCTCGGACTCAAGCCGATGGGAAACGAAGGTTATTACCAGACATTCACAACAGAGTACAACGAAATCGTTGCGCCATGCAAGTTCGAACTGATTAAAGCAGACGGTTCAAGAAAAAGTTACAAACTCGGCGAGGATTATATATGCAGGGGTTTTACGGGTTCGGGCAAGGTTGAGTCAGAAGTTGTTTTCTGCGGATACGGATTTTCGTATCCCGACGACGGTTTTGACGAATATGCCGGAATAGACGCTAAAGGAAAAGTTGTAATGATGTTCAAGCAGACGCCTGCGTGGAAACTTAACGACAGGAACTGGGAGCAGTCTTTAAGATACAGGGGAAAAACAGCGCTGGATCACGGAGCTGTCGGAGTGATATTCGTATCAAAGCCGAACGACGCTAATCCGCAGAAGCCGATCGGCAGCGTAATGGACGGCGAGGGCGAGCATCTGATAAGTCTACCGATGATACACGCGGACTTAAACGCGGTTGACGAAATTCTCGCATCGTCAGGAAAAAACATTAAATCGCTACAGACTGAAATTGACAATAACAAGAAACCTTCTTCATTCAGCACAAATTCAAAAGTATTTCTTCAGGTAACCGCGAATTACACGAAAGACAGAAGAACGATGAACGTGGCGGGACTGCTTGAAGGTTCGGACCCCGTTATGAAAGATGAATACCTTATAATAGGCGGACATCTTGACCATGCGGGCAGCCAGGCGGATGAAGTATATTTTCCCGGAGCGAACGATAACGCTTCGGGATCTGCATCGGTGCTTGAGATTGCGAGAACTTTCGTTAAGGCAGGAGTGAAGCCCAAGAGGTCGGTACTCTTTATACTTTTCTCAAATGAAGAATCGGGACTTCAGGGAGCGACTTATTACAGCAAGAATCCTCTTGTACCGGTTGAAAAGACAGTTGCGATGTTCAACAACGACTGCGTAGGGCACGGCGACAGCATGCAGGTAGGAAACGGAAAGAGCGCACCTTTCTTATGGCAGATTGCAAGAACGGCGGATTCGCTTTACACGAAGCAGATGATCCTGCGCACGTGGAACGGCGGCGGAGCGGACGCTGCGCCTTTTCATCAGATAAAGATTCCGTGCCTGTACTTCGTGTCATACTTCAGTTATACACATCTGCATCTTCCGAGCGACAAGCCGGAAACGCTGAACAGTACAACGTTCGAGAAGATGTGCAAACTGGCTTACATGACGGCTTGCGAAGTAGCAAACGGAAATTACACGAGGGAAGAAGTACAGCCATGATTCCTTTTGGAATAATATTTTAAAGCATGATTTCGTAAATTGTAAAATCAAACACTTAACAATATCATATGAAGACAATTATTGAACCTTTCAGGATAAAATCGGTGGAGGCAGTGAAGACCACGACGGTCGAGCAGAGAGAAGAGATACTCAAGAACGCTTTTTACAATCCGTTTCTGATTCCCGCGGAGTATGTGCTGATAGATCTTTTAACAGACAGCGGAACTTCAGCGATGAGCGCTAAGCAATGGGCGGCGATAATGGACGGCGACGAATCGTACGCGGGCTCGAAGTCTTACTTCAGATTCAAGAATGTTACGGAAAACATTTTCGGATTCAAGCACATCATCCCGGTACACCAGGGACGCGCGGCGGAAAGGATTCTGTTCCAGTTCCTGCTCAGTGATATAGACAACGAAGGTAGGTTCAATAACGCAGGCAAGGGAAAGTTCATCCCGAGCAACAATCATTTTGACACGACGAGAGCAAACATAGAGTTCAACGGAGCGGAAGCGGTTGACCTCGTCATCGAGGAAGGCAAACATCCGGAAGTAATTCATCCTTTCAAGGGAAACATGGACACGAAGAAACTGGAAGAGTTCATGAAGAAGCACGGCAAGGAAAACATACCCGTCTGCATGATAACCGTAACGAACAACACGGGCGGCGGCCAGCCGGTTTCGATGGAAAACGTCAGGGAAGTGAGCAAGATCTGCAAGAAATACGGCGTGCCGTTCTTCATAGACGCGTGCAGGTTCGCTGAGAACGCTTTCTTCATAAAGATGCGCGAGAAAGGTTACGAGAACAAGCCCGTGATAGACATCTGCAAAGAAATGTTTTCATACGCCGACGGCTGCACGATGTCGGCGAAGAAGGACGCTTTTGCCAATATCGGCGGATTCCTGGCGATGAACAACGAGGACTGGTATCTGAACTGCAAGAACCTGCTGATCATCACCGAAGGCTATGAAACCTACGGCGGTCTTGCCGGAAGGGACATGGAAGCAATAGCGCAGGGACTCGAGGAAATCGTAGACGAAAGTTATCTTCATTACAGGATTCATTCTTCGAAATATCTCGGCGACAAACTTACCGAAAACGGAATTCCGATAATTCAGCCTCCGGGCGGTCATGCAATTTATGTGGATGCGAAGGGATTCCTGCCGAACATTCCGGTTGACAGGTATCCGGGTCAGGCACTGGTCGCGGAACTGTTCCGAGTAGGCGGCGTCAGGGCGGTTGAAATCGGAAGTGTTATGTTCGGGAAGTACGACGATAATGGAAAACTCATTCCGGCGGACATGGAACTCGTGAGGCTTGCGATCCCCAGAAGGGTTTACACGCAGAGCCATATAGATTATCTGGTGGAAGTGTTTCTAGAGATAAAGAAGAACGCTGACAAGATACGCGGGATAAAGATAATCGAAGAGCCGAAGTTCCTGAGGCATTTCACTGCGAAGTTCGGGACTATCTAACGCAATTATAAATTTCAGGTTTTATATCAAACGGATGCTGAAAGGCATCCGTTTTTTTATTCTCACCCACCCCCGTCCGCCTTCGGCATCCACCCCCGCCAGCGGGGGACATGACGTTCAATCTTCAATGCTCAATTATCAGAAGATTTTCAGCATGAATAATTAACTGAATTTTGAATGAAATGGTTTTTATATTTCAAAAAAACGCCTATGAGGATAATTACTCTTTCAACGCTGGTATTGTTGTTTTTCGCGGGATTCGCCGGGGCGCAGTTAAAAGGAATACAGTCATACGACAACGCGTACAGGAATTACGTAGCCGGCAACTTTGACGAGGCGATAAAGAATTACAACGATTACATAAAATCATATCCGAACGACGACAAGGCGATATTCGAACGCGGGATGTGCTACGAATCGCAGAGGAAATTCGATGAAGCGCTTAAGGACTACAACGCGGCGATTCAGCTGAGACCCTTATCCGCGCCGTATTACGTCAGCCGCGGATACGCATATGTGAAGACAAACATGCCTCAGAACGCTTACGACGATTTCACGAGGGCTATACAATACGACCCGACGAATTCCGACGGGTATTTCGGAAGAGTGAACGCGAATCTCGACCTTAACAAATACGATTTCGCGCTTACTGACATGAACGCCGCCATTAACCTGAACAACAAGAACCCTTTATTTTACTACGTTCGCGCGATGATTTACACCGAACTGGACGACACGACAAGATTTTACAACGATATCGAGCGTATTCTGAACAATTACCCCAGCGATTTTTTTTCGAACTTCAAGTCACAGGGAGTTGTTCTAATTCTCGACAATATTGAAAATAACATCAATTATCTGAACGGTTTAATCGCGGGCAATCCTGATTATTTCCTTTTATATTTCATGAGAGGGTTCAATTATTATCTCGTTAGAAGATTTTCCCTGGCAGCGGAAGATTTTCAGAAGGCCGTAAAATTCTGTCCTGACAGCGGATCGAGACTTGTAATATATTCCAATTTGCTTGTAGAAAACTGTAAATTTTATTCGGACAAATAATATGAAATTAATAGACAATAAGGACATACACGATCCGACGATAAATCTCGCTCTCGAAGAGTACTGCGTGCGCAATCTTGATATGGGCGACGAGATGTTCATGCTGTTTTACATTAACGAACCGTCAATAATTATCGGCAAGCATCAGAACGCGATTGAAGAAATAAACAAGGATTATGTAGATGCAAAGGGAATCAAGGTCGTGCGGAGGATTTCAGGCGGCGGCGCCGTATATCACGACAAGGGCAACCTGAATTTCAGTTTCATGACGAAATACTCCCCGGAATTCTTTCACAACTTCGAAAAGTTCACGAGACCGGTAGTCGATACGCTCCGTTCTATGGGTGTAGCGGCAGAACTCGGCGGCAGGAATGACATTACTGTTGACGGTCGGAAAATATCCGGCAACGCGCAGTTCACGAACCTGAAAACAATGTTCTCGCACGGTACACTGCTTCTCGATTCGCATATTGAAGACGTGGTTCAGGCGCTGAACGTGAAGATTGACAAGATTGAAAGCAAGGGAATCAAATCGGTAAGGAGCAGAGTCGCGAACATTTCTGAATTCCTGAAAGAGGAGATTTCCATAGAGGACTTCAGACAGAAGATTATCGACAACGTTTTCAGGGAATACGACGAACTGCCCGTGCTGAAACTAAACGATGGACAGTGGAACGAAGTAATGAAACTTTCGGAGTCGAAATACAGGACGTGGGAGTGGAATTTCGGTCGTTCACCCGAATTCAACATACAGAAAGTTGAACGTTTCGAGTTCGGGCAGATTGACGCCAGGATTTTTGTAAAAGACGGAAAGATTCATAATATAAAATTCTTCGGCGATTTTCTCGGGTACGGCGATTCGGAAGACGTGGAAAAAACCATTACAGGAACCGCATACAGGGAAGACGCGTTATCATTAGCGCTGAAAGAAACCGACCTCCGGTATTATTTCGGCAGCATCAGCTTAAATGATTTTGTAAAATTTATTTGCGCATAAAATGAGAAAAGAAAGCAAGGAGTTTCTTGAGAAGTATATAAACACGGCATCGCCGACGGGATTTGAATATCCCGGTCAGAAAGTATGGCTCGATTACGTCACGCCGTACGTCGACGAATATATGAGCGACACATACGGAACTGTAGTCGGTATTATAAATCCGAAAGCGGATTATAAAGTAGTTATCGAGGCGCACGCGGACGAAATTTCGTGGTTCGTGAGTTACATAACGGACAAGGGATACATTTACCTGAAAAGGAACGGCGGTTCAGACCATCAGATAGCGCCTTCGAAGCGTGTGAACATACATACGAAGAAGGGCATTGTAAAAGCGGTGTTCGGATGGCCGGCCATACACGTAAGAGACCCGAAGACTGAAGAGACGCCTTCGATGAAGAATATATTCCTCGACTGCGGATGCACGTCAAAGAAGGAAGTCGAGAAGATGGGAATACACGTCGGATGCGTGGCGACATTCGAGGACGAGCTCATAATGCTGAACAACCGGTATTTCGTAGGCCGCGCTTTAGACAACAAGATGGGCGGTTTCGTGATAGCAGAAGTCGCGAGGATGCTGAAAGAGAAGAAGAAAAAACTTCCTTTCGGGTTGTATGTAGTTAATTCAGTGCAGGAAGAAATCGGACTGCGCGGAGCGGAAATGATTTCAAGAAGGATAAAACCCGATCTTGCGATAGTAACGGACGTTACGCACGACACACACGCTCCGATGTACGATAAGAAATCGCAGGGCGACACGAAGACGGGCGAAGGGCCTGTTCTGACGTACGGTCCGGCGGTGCATAACAACGTACTGAACATGCTTATCGATACCGCGAACAGGAAGAAGATAAAATTCCAGCGCGATACTGTTTACCGAGCGACGGGTACGGACACTGACGCGTTTGCGTACTCGGGAATGGGCGTGGCATCAGCTCTTATTTCAATTCCACTGAAATACATGCACACGACGGTCGAGATGGTGCACAAGGACGACATAGAAAAAACGATTCAATTGATGTACGAGTTTCTTGTGCAGTTGAAAGCGGGAACGGATTTTCGGTACATTAAATAGCAATTAGTAATTAGTAATTGAGAGCGGGAGTTAGTGGTTAGTTATAGAAGATTTATTTATCATCCCGGCGCAGGCCGGGATCATTTCGAGAGACACATAATACTCATTATGAAG
>CAIKZJ010000143.1 GCA_903831845.1 uncultured Ignavibacteriota bacterium | reverse complement strand
TTGCAGGCTGACTACACGCATCCTCTTAAAGAAGATGAAGAGGCATCCTACAAGCTTAAGAGCAAATTCGAGCTCGGATTCAAGAGCATGATAAGAAGAACGGATAACTATTACAGAGCGGAGACTTTTGACTATAACCTTAATCAGTTTGTAGATGAGCCCCTGCTCAAAAATAACTTCCTCTATAACGAACAGATACATGCGGTTTACGGCACTTTCGAAAATACATACAAGAAATTCGGTTATCAGATCGGACTAAGGCTCGAACAGTCGTTTACGAAATCCGAGCAGATGGAAACACAGACGAAATTCGAAAACAATTATTTCAGTTTCTTCCCGAGCCTGTTCCTTAAACAGGGTATAACAAATACAGTTGAAGCGCAGGTTAGCTTCACAAGAAGAATTAACCGCCCGAGACTTGGTTTCCTGAACCCGTTTGTCGACAGGTCCGATCCCATGAACCTTAGAATCGGTAACCCGAACCTGAAACCGGAATATATAAACGGCGTGGAGATAGGGCTTGTAAAATACCTGTCAACATTCGCGCTTACCGGCTCAACGTTCTACAGGGTGACAACCGATGTCATAACAAGATTCGCAACGATGGATTCAAACGGCGTTTCAACTGCAACATTTGAAAACCTTTCAAAGGCAAAGACATACGGTGTTGAACTCATCGGCACCGGCTCCGTTCTTAAATGGTGGTTCTTAAACGCCAGCGCTTCATATTTCAGGACCGACCTTTCAGGTAACATTAACGGCGAACTCGATAACAGCGGTTATTCATGGACGGCGAAACTCGTATCTAACATGTCGATTCCGAAATTTGTCGACATTCAGCTGTCATACTTCTACCAGGGCAAGAACGTTTCTGCTCAGGGCTATAACGACCCCATGCAGTCATGCGACCTGGCGGTAAAGAAGGATCTTATGAACAAGAGAATCAGCGTCGGTTTCAGAATAAGCGATTTGTTCAATACGCAGAAATTCTCAATTCATAATTCGACGAGCACTTACGTCGCCGATATCTACCGCAAGCGCGATTCACGGGCTTTCTTCCTTACGTTTAATTATAAGATCGGTACTGACGATAAGAAACAGAAAAGGGAAAGAAAGAAAGAGGATAATAACCAGGACCAGGATATTGAGTACTAACTTTGAATATATTTAAGAAGAAGGGGACGCTTCGGCGTCCCTTTTTTATTTACCTGCGCTTTTTGTTTTCTTGTACAATTCTATCATATGGTCGGCCGCCGCGGGCGGAAGTATCTCGCCGTTCAGCACTTTGGAGGATGTCTTTTCCAGCTCTCTGCCTAAAGAGTTATTATCGTAAAATTCGGAAAGCAGTTTCTCCTCTATCATCCTGTTCATCCATTCAAGAGTCTGGTTTTTTCTCCTTTCGGAAAAAACGCCGTTGTCTTTAGTAACGTCCCTGAATTTTTCCACAACATCCCATATTTCCCTGACGCCCTCGCCGTTTGCCGCCGAACAGATGTGGGCTTCGGTTCTCCATCCTCTGGTGGCGGGCTGAATGTAATGCAATGCCATCGAAAAATCGGTTTTTGCTAGCAGTGCTCTCGCTTTGTTGTCGCCGTCAGCTTTGTTTATAAGCAAAGCATCGGCAAGCTCAATTACGCCTTTCTTTATTCCCTGAAGCTCGTCGCCTGCACCGGCAATCATTAGAAGCAGGAAGAAATCCACCATCGAGCGGACAGTTATTTCGCTCTGACCCACGCCTACTGTTTCGATGAGGATGACGTCGTATCCAGCGGCTTCGCATACAAGCATCGTTTCCCTTGTTTTTCTTGCAACACCGCCCAGCGTGCCTCCTGAAGGGGAAGGGCGTATGAAACAATTTTCTTCACGCGCAAGCTTTTCCATCCTTGTTTTATCGCCAAGAATGCTGCCTTTAGTGACTGTGCTCGAAGGGTCAATAGCAAGCACGGCAACCTTATGACCTTTTGAAATCAGATATAAACCGAGCGTTTCGATTAGCGTGCTTTTTCCTGCTCCGGGAACGCCCGTAATCCCTATGCGCAGGGATTTCCCCGTGACAGGAAGTATTTCTTTTAGAACTTTCTGCGCCGTCTCGTTGTGCGATGCCGAATTGCTCTCTATCAGTGTTATCGCCCGCGCAAGAATCACCCTGTCGTTTTCAGCAATGCCCTTTACGTAATCGCCGATTTCAAGATGTTTCCTTGATTTTGCAGGACTGCCGGTTTTCTTTATATCCTTCGGGTTAACCCCTTTCACTACGCTTGTGGCGAATTCTTTGCCCGCGTTTTCCGGCACCCAGTCGGGCTTGTATGTGTTTGACTTTTTAGTCATTAATGCAATATCAGAAAAACATTTTATACCTGAAAGGCGAAAATATCTAATTGATTTTCTGAATTGTTATATGGAACAGATTCGGGTATTTTGTTCCAAAAATAATTTATGAAAGTTGTAAACAGGGTTCTCGCGATTATCGGTTTTTTGTGTTTCATCACCCCCAGCGTGCTCTCATTGACTTATATGGGTTTCTATAACAAGCCCAATATTGAGATTAAAGTAGTGCTTATTCCGGATGCCGCGACATTGTGGCTCGTCAACGCGGGATTCGGAATTATAGGCGGAGCGATGCTGGCGTACAGAAATTTCCTGTCAGCAATTCCTTCCGGTCTGATGACCTCGATGGCAATTACAGGGGCGACGCTTCTTTATGTGTCATGGCGTACAACTGTCCTGAACATAGAAATTCTGATTCCGCTGGCAGTCGGAGCGTTTGTCTGGGGAATTTTCTTTAACGGGCTGAATAAATTATTCTATCCTAAGGAAGACGCATCGAAAATGTCAAAGATCGACATTAACGGCCGCTGAATTTAAACCAACAAAGTCAACGATTAATGGAATTTCTTTCCCTTTTATTCAGTTATAATGAAGTATTGAAAAAACTGTATATTAACCATCAAATCAAAGGGGAAAAAATGAAAAAACTACTGTTTCTTATCGCAATTGCTGCATGCGTTACTTTCTTTTCAGCGAAGAATTCATCGGCGCAGGAATTAACCTATCAGGTAACTAACAATACAGGCGTTACTTTGGTCGACGTCTTCGTGTCGCCTGCCGAACAGAATCACTGGGGAAATGACATTCTGCCTAACAATCTTTTTGAGAACGGTTCAACAATAACGGTGACAATTCCCGCGGAATTTGGTCAGACCTGCATGTTCGATATGAAGATTACCGACGCGGTCGGAGGTCATATTACATTCACAAATATCGATGCCTGCAAACTTATAGCGCTTCAGATAAACGGCGACGGTACTTTCCAGTATCTGTCAACTAAGTAATTAAGTTTTAAAAATAATGAAAAAGGCGGGTGTTTGCCCGCCTTTTTTATTTCGTAAAATCATAATTCCTATGCGAATCTCTTGTTAACTTCTTTCATTATAGCGATTGCCGCCTCGGGTATCTTTGTTCCCGGTCCGAATATCGCCGCCGCTCCGTGCTCATAAAGATACTCATAGTCCTGAGCAGGAATAACCCCGCCCACAATTACAATAATGTCTTCTCTTCCGAGTTTCTTTAATTCCTCAATTAACTGCGGAAGCAGTGTCTTGTGGCCTGCGGCCAGTGAACTCATGCCGATTATGTGCACGTCGTTCTCGACTGCCTGTCTTGCCGTTTCTTCAGGAGTCTGGAAGAGGGGACCGACGTCAACGTCGAAGCCCATGTCTGCATACGCCGTAGCGACGACTTTAGCTCCGCGGTCGTGGCCGTCCTGACCCATCTTCGCTATCATTATTCTCGGTCTGCGTCCTTCCTTCTTCGCGAATTCGTCAGTTAGTGTCTTCGCTTCGGCTACCTTGTTTTCGTCATCCGACGAGTATTCCGAATTGTAAACGCCCGATATCGTTCTTGTCACTGCCTGGAACCTCCCCCATTTTTTTTCTAATGCAAATGAAATTTCGCCCAGAGTCGCCCTGACCCTTGCGGCCTTTATCGATAAATCAAGTAGATTTCCTTCTCCCGTTTCCGCGCATTTCGTCAACGCTTCAAGCGCCGCCTGAACATCGGTTTCGTTTCTCTTCGACTTCATCTCATTGATTCTCTTTATCTGTGACAATCTAACAGCCGTATTGTCAACTTCGAGAATCTCTATAGGTTCTTCTTTCTCGAGACAGAATTTGTTAACGCCTACAATCGTCTCTCTTCCCGAATCAATCCTCGCCTGCCTTCTCGCCGAAGCTTCCTCAATCCTTAATTTAGGAATGCCTGCCTCGATAGCTTTTGTCATGCCGCCGTACGATTCTACTTCAAGTATGTGCTTCCATCCTCTCTGAAGAAGTTCGTTTGTCAGGCTCTCTACATAGTACGAACCGCCCCACGGGTCGATAACCTTGCAGATTCCTGTCTCGTCCTGTAAATATAACTGCGTATTACGTGCAATACGAGCGGAAAAATCGGTAGGAAGCGCGATTGCTTCGTCAAGAGAATTCGTGTGCAA
>CAIKZJ010000142.1 GCA_903831845.1 uncultured Ignavibacteriota bacterium | reverse complement strand
TCTTTTCCCTTTTAATTGCAATATTTCTTCCTTTCTTCAATGCTGATATTTCATATTCTCAATGGGTCCAGACAAACGGTCCGGCGGGCGGCTGGTGCGGACATATAAACTCACACAACGGATATCTCTTTGCCTGCTCTCACGGCTCTACAATCTACAGGTCGTCTGATAACGGTAACAGCTGGTCGACTCTTTATACATTTCCGTTCTCGAATTTCGAAAGCTCTTTAACGTCGCAGGGCTCTTACCTTTTCTTCGCTTCATCAGGCAACGCAGTCTGGCGTTCGGCCGACAACGGCTCGACATGGAGCGCTGTCAGCAACGGTTTCCCTTACAGCTTTTATCCGGTAGAGAATATTGTAACATCAGGGCAGTATCTGCTGTGCGGCCGCTATAGAATCTTTCGTTCAACGAATTACGGAAATAACTGGGACAGCTGCATGAGCGGGATGGCTTCGCCTCTGACCGTTTATAATCTGACAGTTATCGGAAGCAAGGTCTACGCGGGAACGACGAAAGGCGCTTACGTCTCGACTAACAACGGAGGCAACTGGACGTCGCTTAACAGCGGAATCACTACACAAGCCGTGCTGAACATCAAAACGGACGGTACATCTCTTTATGCCTGCACTTCAGTTGGACTCTTCAAATCGACGAATGAAGGCGCGCATTGGTCCCTCCTCAATAACGGCTTGCCGGCAGACTGGTATTATGACTTAATATACGACGGAACTTATCTAATAACCACGACACTCGATTCGAAATACCGCTCTTCGAACGGCGGGCAGAGCTGGGAAGCGGCAAACAGCGGATTGACGAGTCTCGCCTCAATTTATTTATACGCCTCCGGTCAGAGAATATTTTCAGCATTATGGGGCGGTGCCGGCATACAATACACAACGAATCACGGCACGAACTGGATTGTTTCGAACAACGGATTTTACGGATTTTCTTCCGATAAAATTGCAGTAAAGGGCGCAAAAATATTCACCTGCGGAAATATGCAGGGACTTGCGGTGACGACGGACGACGGAGTTAACTGGCAGTACGTCTGGAACACTTTGATTGACAGGTACGTTTACAGCGTAGCGGCAAACAACTCCTGCGTATTTTTAAGCACGGGAAGCAACGGCGTTCTGAAATCCACAGACGAAGGACAAAACTGGACGAGATGCAGAAACGGAATCGACACGATTTACACGAAGCGCCTTTACGCTTACGATGACGTCGTATTTGCATTAGCGAATGAAACGGCTGCAGGCTCATACCGCTCGACAAACAACGGCGAAACGTGGTCGGTCATTTCTACTCCTGTCAGCGTTGAAGCGGTTGCGCGCATCGGCGATTATTTTCTCGCAGGAAATTCATTCATGGAAACAGGCGGGCTTATACGCTCGACAAACAAGGGCCTTAACTGGTCATACAATAACAATAACTACCTTCCAACAGGAATTGTTGCGAAAGACAGCGTGTTCTACTTCTATCTGCTCGGAAGCAGCGCGAGCGGTTTTTATAAATCAACGAATTTCGGCGCGAACTGGATACAGATATCACCGTCATTCACAAAAGGCGTCGGCAAGATTTATGTGGTTGACAATAATTTCGTTAACATCACGGGCAATAAAATATACACTAACCCGGTAATGGATACGAACTGGGTATTGAAAAACCGCAACCTGCCTTATCTGGACGGGATAGGCGCGCTTACAGTAAAAGGTTCGAACGTATTCATCAGCACTAATTACAGGGGAGTATGGAAAATAGCGAAGCAGGACCTCGTTTCTGTCAGGAACATTACTGCCGAAGTGCCTGTGTCGTATTCATTATCGCAGAACTTCCCGAACCCATTCAATCCTTCGACAAAATTCAAGATAGATATCGCGAAAGCGGGCTTGACAAAAATTTCGGTTTATGACATAACCGGCAGGGAAGTAAGAACGCTTGTAAACGAAACGCTGCCGCCGGGAACGTATGAAGTAAGATTCGACGGCAGCGGTCTCAACAGCGGCGTGTATTTTGTGCGGATGACGGCAGGGGAGTTTTTACGAACAATGAAAACTGTATTGATTAAGTAAAACATAACCCATCTGGATTCGTATTCTGTCAATGATACAGCGAACATGCTGTCAAATATTCGCCAAAGCGACGATTTTGTGATTTGATTATGTAAAGGGTGTTATTTAATATTATAAAGTTATCGATCAAAGGGTAATCAAAAAATCAAATTCCGAATATGAAAAGACTAATCTTAGCGTTTTTCGTATTCATTTTAAACTTCACAATGCTGGTCCGGTTCTCAAACGGACAATGGATACTTCAGA
>CAIKZJ010000141.1 GCA_903831845.1 uncultured Ignavibacteriota bacterium | reverse complement strand
TATCTTTCGTCTTCCTGAAGGTCCTTGTTAACTTCCGTATTCTGCTTGTCCCTGAAAACGCGCGCTATCATTACTACGAGGTCGGTTTTCTCGGTATCGGTTTCTTCTATGATCTTTTTGAGATGTCCGAGGTTCGACGGGTCTCTTACTGCGACCATAACCCTGTCGGGAAGTTCGCTTCCGATAAGTTCGGGAGTAATTGCAGCCTCGTCTTCAAGGTTAAAGTGTTCGAGCACGCGCGAATGTTCGTCGCTGTGAAACTCGTCCTCGGTGATATTCTTCTCCCTCATGATTTTTCTTTTATTGTACATCTCGGAAGCCACGAAAACCACGAAGAACACCGCCGCAAAAATAAACCCGGAAACAGTGGCAATTGGTTTAGTAAACAGATTCGTAATTCCCGTGAAGAACAGGACGATGAAAATAAATACTAATCCGAAAGGTATATGAATCTTGCCGATTGTCAGATTAACAGGCACTTTCCATTCTCTCGGCCGTTTATCTTTATATCTTAATACAATCATTGAAAAAGCCTTGAATACAAGACTCCAGATAACACCGAAAGCGTACGCTTCGCCCAAAAGCAAAATATCGCCGCCCGACAGAATAATCGTTAATATCTGCAGAATTGCAATGAGGTTAAGTATTCTGTAAGTTGTGCCGTATTTTTTGTGCGGTTTCCTGAACCAGTCGGTAAGCACCTTATCTTCCGCAACCCTGTTCAGCACACTGTTTGCGCCGACTATAGAAGTATTAACCGCCCCGGAAAGAATAAGCACGCCGACAAGAACGACGAACGCCTGAAATACAAGGTTCAGCCAGTGCGGCCCGATAAGATACATCGCAATACCGCCGATAAGATTATCTATATACTGCGGACGTATGCTGTCCGGAATAAGCATTGTTCCGAGAAAAGATACTCCCGGTGTAAGCAGAACGCTGAAAAGAAAAATTATAAGCGCTGTCTTCTTGAAATTTCTTAGTTTAGGATATTCAACTTCCCTGTATACCTGCCCGAGTGTTTCAAGACCGCATAAAGCCAGAAGCGAATGTCCGAAAGCAATCAATATGCTAATAAGTCCGATCGATTTCACCCAGTCAACTTCATCAAGCCATCCGTATGATTCCTTGACAAGCTCGATTTTCAGCGGAGGGAAATGAATGAAGAAAGGCTCATTTTTCATCAGCAGAGTTATGACACCCCAGCTGAGAACAAGCACGCCCATTATCGCGGTAATAATAAAAATTTTAAGGGCTTTTGAAGACGATTCTTCGATACCTTTAATATTTTCCCACCAGAAGTAAATTACGATTATTATCGCAATCACCATTGAGAAGATATGCCTGTCGAATTGAATATTTACGCCAAACGTTTTAAAAGTATCGTTAAGAAGACCGGCAAGATACTGTCCGCCTGACACGCTGCTGATAGGTCCCGTGAGCACATAGTCGAAAACAAGCGCACTGACCGAAACTTTGGCAAACCATCCGCCAAGCGTTGATTTGACTACGCGGTAAACCCCGCCCCGAGTAAACAACGGTGACGACTCGACGTACAAAGCCATCACGCAGAAAGCGAAAACCATAACCGCGAGAATGAAATACGGAGCTACTTTTCCTACAAACTGCTCGGCGATACCGCCCATATAATACGCAGTGGAGCCTAGGTCGCCGATAACGACTGCTGCGGCGCGCCAGTAGGATATGAATGTAAACATTACGGTCGTGAGAACTATAACCTTTGTGGCTTTAGCCAGACCGGAGGATTTAGATAGTGATTCAGAGTCCATTTAATTTTTAAAATAAACTTGATTTGATGTGAACGGCGTAAATTCGCCGCAATAAGAAACCCGCAC
>CAIKZJ010000140.1 GCA_903831845.1 uncultured Ignavibacteriota bacterium | reverse complement strand
TCAGATGCCGCAGTTTATTTTGACCCGCTTGAGAAAGACGAACTTATTTCAGGGCTTGAACTTATTATATCCGATTCGGATTTAAGAAAATCTCTTGTTATGAAAGGAATTAACAGGGAATCGCAGTTCAGCTGGGATAAATGCGCTTCTGAAACACTTGAGTTTTACAGATCTGTCTGACTTCTTATTTGAATAATTACAGCCTGATTTTCAATAAAATTGTGTTAAAACAATAACCCATTATTGACATTTCCTGCGTAAATTATTAACTTGAAGTGAATTTCACCGGAGGAAATATGTCAAATTTAATCAAAGGTTCTTCAATTCTTTTCTTTTTATTTTTCTCTTCATTACTATATTCACAGAGCTGGATAAGCCAGACATCGCCGCTGTCGAACCAGCTGAACGTTAGCAGAAGCGCAGCCATTACGATTACTTTTAACAGGGCTATGATGAGTTCGACCTTAACAGGCCAGAACATTGTTGTCAGCGGGGCTTACACAGGCGCCTGTGAGAAAGCGTTATCCTATAACTCAACCGAGAAAAAACTTACAATAACACCTTCGTCGGCTTTTAAGTACGGAGAGGTTGTTACGGTTGTAGTTTCGGGAGCCGTGAAAGACGAAAACGGTGTCAGCATGTCCCGTCCTCACGCTTTTTCGTTTACTTGTTCTGTAAACGGAGGAAGGGGAACGTTCACACAGGTTAATTCTGCTGTTGTGGTGGGCGGAAGTCCGTATAAGATTGTCAGCGGCGATTATGACAAAGACGGTAAGATAGATCTTGCGGTAATGGATTCCAACAAGGTTACAATCCTGAAAAATGACGGTACCGGAATATTTACCGTTTTGCAGGTTATCGGCGGTCTTTCGGGTCTGGCGGATATGGTTACGGGAGACATTAACAATGACGGATATCCGGACCTTGTTTGCGCTGCGCAATGGAGCAATCAGTTTGCCGTCCTGAAAAATAACGGTTCGGGATGGTTTGTGCATTCCAACAATTTTTCTACTTACGGTACAAGACCGATGCACGTTAGCCTTTGCAATCTGGATAACGACTGTTACCCGGACGTAATAATAACAAACTGGTCGTCGTATAATTTTGCCATGTTTAAGAATGACGGAACGGGTGTTTTCTCGCTGCAGAATATCGTCGCGGGTATCGGAACAAGGCCTAAAGCCATAGGTACGGGCGATTTCGACGGCGACGGATACTTTGACATTGCAATCGGTATAGACTGGGCGCCGGCTCTCGTAGAAACTTTTAAGAACAACGGTAATTATAACTTCATTCAGGTTCAGTCCGTCATCGTTCCGGACAGACCTTATTCAATCACTTCGAATGATTATAACAACGACGGTAAAACAGATTTATGCATTTCGAATTATTACGACAACAGCGTCTCGGAACTTACGAACAACGGCACGGGATATTTCACTAGCGCGATTTATCCGATGGGCGGAACAGGGGCGAGGTTCCTGATTCAGGGAGATTATGACAACGACGGCGACATGGACCTTTCTATAGGCTCCGCCGAAATCGGCATAATTTCTGTCATGAAAAATAACGGAACGGGAATTTTTTCCGGTAACGTATTTATAAACAGTTTCGGCTATCCGGGGAGCATCGCGAACGGCGATTTCGACAATGACGGCGACCTTGATATAGCTGCTGCAAATACTAATACCGGTCTCGTTTCCATTTTCAAGAACGATAACTCCGTCGGCATACAGCCTGTTGGGACGGTTATTCCCAAAGATTTTGAGCTCGGCCAGAATTACCCGAATCCGTTCAATCCCTCAACTTCTTTCGATTTCAGCATTCCCAAATCCGGGTATATATCTTTGAAGCTTTATGACGCCCGCGGCACCGAAATCAGAGACCTGTTCTCGGGTTATAAAAACGCCGGGGTGTATAAATATACGGTAAACGCCTCGGAACTTAATCTTGCCAGCGGTGTGTATTTCTATAAAATTATTGCCGGCGAAGTTATGCTTACAAAGAAAATGGTATTAATGAAATAACCTGTCAGTGAAAACGATTTTTAAGATGTCGTATTCAGGAAATACGGCATCTTTTTATTTTGGACAAATATTTGACTATATTTTATAAGGTCTTAAATCAATATTATACAGTTTTTTAAGAATTTTTTTGCAATAAAAATAATTTATTTGAAATGCTTCTCCTGAACTTTATTCGGAAGTCGAAAGCAATTTTTCTGCGGTTAAGACTGCATGTGATTTTTCTGCCGTTTGCGGGATTGTATTCGCTTATCGCATACCTCTCCAGGCTTTCCAAATGGGTGCATACGCACAAAAATATAAAGTACAACGATTTTTATCTCGGAAAATTCAATCCTGCCAAAAGGTTTGAACTGTACAAATATATCCTCGGCGCAGAAGACCTTGGAAAAGACATCGACTATCTTGAATTCGGGGTTGCAGACGGCTTTACGATGTCATGGTGGCTGAAGAACAACACTGACCCGAAATCCAGATTTTTCGGGTTTGATACGTTTACAGG
>CAIKZJ010000139.1 GCA_903831845.1 uncultured Ignavibacteriota bacterium | reverse complement strand
GGTGTCGCCCCTGGAGTATATTTCGTTCACAACCACGTTAACAACCGGGGGAGGAGGCGGTGGCGCGACAAAAGGTTCATCCCGGCTGCACGAGGTAAATACTAGTGGTATTATAAATAAAGCAAAAATAATTTTAATATAGTTTTTCATTTTGATTTTCCTCTGAATTACATTGATGCCTGGAAGCGCATCTGGATGAATGAAAAATCGTCATCTCCGTAGAGATTTCCTTTTCTTGTGGCATACTGATCAAGGTTAACCATCGAATAATTGAACTGTATTTTGATGTTAGTATTCGGATAGTAATTGATTCCCAGCATAAGCTGATTATTCTGTCCGCCGTGAACTCCTGCAGCGAGGTCATTAAGATCGGTTACGCTGTATCTTGCTGCGAGTTCAATTGCGCCGTACCAGTTTTTAGGCGCTTCAACAGGGCCAACTTCACCTTCATCAACATAATAGAAACGGTTTTCACCGGTTAACATATATGCTGCCATCGCGTATCCGCCCTTTAGGTTAACGGTCTGTTTACCATACCATCTGTAAATGGAAGTACCGAGAAATTCAGACTGGAAGTAGAGCGGGCCGTAAATGTACACGAATTCAGCAGCGTATCTGTTGTAGTAATTAACATCTTTAATAACGTCTGTATGAAGGTGTTTGGGATCGAAAACATACTGCTCTGTTCTGGCGCTGATCTCTATGCCGTTTGTCGGAACATCAGCGAGAAGTTCTGGGATTTTATAAGATCCTGCGACACCTATATGGAGAGCTTCACCAATTTTGTTGATAGGAGCAAATGACGCACGGATGGTAGTGTTAAAAGCTTCGTCTTTCTGCCCTTTATCAATGCGGGTGCCCGGTTCGTGTCCCATTATCGCGCCGGTGACCTGCATCCAGTCGTTCCAGTATCTGACTGAAGCTCCGATGCGCCTTCCGAGTGTTAAAGCGTTTGTTATGGTTGAGCGTTCCAGGAAGGTCAGCAGTCTTGAACTGTTAAGCCTTTCCATTCCGTAAGGATCTTTAAAGTTACCGACGCGGAAAGAAAGATTGACATCGGGAACAGTATACTGAATCCACATATCCCGCAGGCTTGTCTGCGGATCGACGGAAACGTCCTCGCCTAAATCAAAATCGAATTCGCCTTCCCAGTTTTTGTGCATAACTGTTTTCATCGCGAAGGTAAGCCTTCTGAAAAGCGCACCGTTACTCATTGGGTTCTTATTTTCGAAGAACATTGCCATATCAACCTGTAATCTGGAATCAAACCACCAGCGGTAATCGCCGTTTTCTGATTCAAATACAAGTTTACCGTTCCGCATCTCGGTGCTGAGCGGCATTCTTTCGTTACCTCCCGGTACTTTTGCGTCCTGCGCAAATGAGGTACCGGCGCTTATCATTGCAAGAATAAAAAGCATTATTGCAAAGTAGCTCATTCTGTTTTTCATAACATCATCCTTTGATTAGTGTTTTATTTAATGTATGTGATAATTATTAGTTTTATTTTATTTGTTTTTTATCCGGTTTAACTCTGAAGAGTTCTTCAATTGCATTTATTTTGTCTTCCAGTTCCCTGTCAAAAAGTTTATTCCCGGACTGTTTCCAGGCG
>CAIKZJ010000138.1 GCA_903831845.1 uncultured Ignavibacteriota bacterium | reverse complement strand
TTCGGACATTTTCCATTCTGCGGCTTACGGGTATGACGTAAATACAGGGCTCGGATTCAATCTTCTTAAGATGGACATCAGCGGTATGGAGCTGATAAAAGGCCTGGAGGTGGGATTGTCGCAGCTCGGTATTACAGACGATTATTTTCTACAGGTGTCAGGCATATCGTTCAGATACAACCCTCTTAACGATATCGGGAGCAGGATTATACTTTCTTCGCTCCGTGTCAGCCTTCAGCCGGTCAACCCCGCGAGGAATTATTCGCTGACCGTTAACGAAGGCCTGTACGGAATACTCATGCAGTGCGGCGTGATTGTTGAGAACGTAACACCGGCAGGCGTATCGGAATATGCGGCTGTAAGGGACTACATAAGTTCTCTCGGTACGGTGAAGTACACGACCGAAGGCAGGATATCCGAAAAAGAGAAGGAAGCAGGTAAAAACCTTCTGAGGGAAAGCGGCACTAATAAGGAGGCAAGCCTTTACGGCAATTTTCCCAACCCCTTCAATCCCGTCACAAAAATACAATATTACATCCCCGTTAACGGAATGGTCACGCTTAAAGTCTATGACGTTTCCGGGCGCGAGGTAAAAACCCTGGTCAATGAATTTCAGAAACCCGGCGCTTATACAGTAGCATTTGACGGTTCTTCCCTGTCGTCTGGCGCCTATTTCTGCAGACTTATTACAGGCGGAATCGTGCTTACAAAACGAATGATGCTTGTCAAATAAAATTTCCGGCGCGGCCGGTGAAATTCCGGCCGCGCTTTTTATTCTATCTTTTCTATAAGCACAAATCTACCGGATACCCGTCATTTCTTTTTTATATATCAATTTTAGGGGTTTACAAATATGCGTAATTTGTTACATTAAAGCAGATTATGTCAGCTTACCGGAGGGGTAATGTATGAACAGTAAGGGTTCCTCCATCAGAATACAGGTACACGCCGTCTCTTTCAGAGAAAGAAAATTGTTATACATTTTTTTATTCGAAATCAGGGTCTAACTATTATAACGCGCCTTTCCCCGTAATGACCTGGCGCAGGTTCAAGACTGTTTTAACTGTATAATAAATTTCGTTATGAAACTTATCGCTGCTAATTATTACTGCTGCGCGGTACGAATTCTTTCCCTTCCGGGCAAAGCGATTCCGTATATACAGCATTACCGCGTATACCGGCACCACCTAAAAACGAAAACCAATCAAAATAATTTTAATTCATAATGTTATGAAAAAGAAAAAATCAATTGCCCGTTTTGAAGTCATTATGCT
Organism: uncultured Ignavibacteriota bacterium; assembly: GCA_903831845.1. GTDB lineage: Bacteria > Bacteroidota > Ignavibacteria > Tepidaquicellales > Tepidaquicellaceae > CAIKZJ01. The sequence goes on along the minus strand of CAIKZJ010000138.1, from coordinate 1,872 downwards.
TGCGGCTTTATTATCGATGCTGTTTACGAATGACGTTAAGTCTCAATGGGTATCAATGAACTATAACTTGTATGGAAAAACTGTGATGGCGCAGCTTGTATGCGGAGACACGATATTCGCGGGTACGGGCAGAAGCGGATTATATTATTCAACAAACAACGGCAATAACTGGATAACGATATCCGCTATTAATCCCCTTGCGAGGAATATGTATTATAACGACAGCAGGATATACATAACCGGGGATGACGGAATATTTTATACCACAAATAGAGGGCTGAATTGGACCAATATCGGTATGGGAAATTATTACTGCCCCCTCGGGTTTATTGGAAATATGATATTTGTCGGAACTTATGGCTCGGGAGTTTATTTCTCCACAAACAACGGTGCTAACTGGACTCAGACAACGCTAAACAATAAATATATTTATTCGCTTACAACAAAAGATAATGCTGTTTATGCAGGAGTGTCAGGAGGAATATACAAATCAACGGATAACGGACTGACATGGTCATCTTACTTAACAAGTTTATCAGTTTACGGACTTAAAACCATAAGCAATAATATTGTCGCGTCGTCGACTTCTGGCATATTTGTTTCTTCTGATAACGGAGCTAACTGGGTACAGATAACTACGCAGCCCAATTTGCCATATGTTTTAAGCCAGTACGGTACGGATTTATATTGCGCTTATGGGGGGAACCCGTGTACATTAATGAAATCTACAAACAACGGATTAAACTGGCAGTCCGTTTATACGTCATCTTACTATATTTATTCGGTATCTGCAGTTAACAGCAGTAATTTAATTGTAGGTATATCTAGTTCCGGCACTTCCGGCTATATGTCTTCAACCGACGGAGGTTCTACATGGCTGTTGCCGCAGACAACAAACATCAATGCGATAATACTCACCGGTTCGGCATTATACGCTGGTTCAAACTACGGCGTCTTTTCGTCTCCTGACGGTGGTCAGAAATGGTACAACAGAAATTTTTCATCGGCAACGAATTCACTGCTTTACAGAAGCAATTATTTGTTCGCGGGAACTAACGGCAGCGGGATTTATTACACGACGAATGACGGGGTTAACTGGACTCAGACTTCGCTTAACAACAAGCAGGTCTGGTCATTAACGACAAAGGATACGAATATTATTGCCGGAACGAACACCGGCGTTTTATACTCTTCCGATAACGGTTCAAACTGGACTCAGTCATCCATGAGTGCATTTACGGTACGGTCGGTATATACTGTCGACTCTCTTGTGTTTGCCGGCTGCCTGTCAGCGGGTGTGTTGAAATCAACGGATAAAGGAGTAAACTGGCTGCCGACTTCGCTTATCTATGTAGACGCCTATTCGATATACTACAATTCAGGCAAATTATATGCTGGTACGCCTCAGGGAATATATATGTCAACAAACCTGGGCGCGAACTGGTCGCTTTCTTCTTATCCCGCGATAATCAATCTTTCATTCGCTTCATACGGGAGTTCGGTATTTGCCGGTTCAAACGGTAACGGCGTTTACCTGACAAAAAACACCGGAGTTAACTGGACACAGTCAAATGACGGAATGGGAAATCAGGGTGTCGGAGCATTATGCACATACGGAAATTACGTCGTGGTGGGAACAGGGAATGGTTTTTACAGAAGATACATACTCGAGTTCGCGCCGATTCGCGGGGATGCCACCCTTGACAGTCTCGTTAACGTTCTCGACGTTACCGCTACGGTGAATTATATTCTCGGGAACAATCCGTCGCCTTTCAGTTTCCTGGCGGCGGACGTGAATACGGACAATAATGTTAACGTGCTTGACGTCGTCGGTATCGTGAATATCATACTGCATCCGACGAACAGAGTCTT
>CAIKZJ010000137.1 GCA_903831845.1 uncultured Ignavibacteriota bacterium | reverse complement strand
GGTTCAAACAACAAAGTTTACAAAACCACAAACGGCGGCTCGACGCCCTGGCAGAGCGTCGGTTATTCATCCACGACAATAACAACGCTTTACACAACGGAGGTTTTCAGCGCGCAGGAGGCAGTCGTGATGGGAACAAACGGAACGGTTTATTACACGTCAAACGGAGGAACGTCATGGGTGAACAAAAATTTATTCGCAAGCATAAACGATGTTTACGGCTCGTTCCTTACAAGTGACGGAAAGTTATACGCGACGACACTTCTTTATTCAAACATTTTCAAAAACCAGAACATGTTCTCGGTGGGAATCAGGAGCATTGGCGGCGAAGTGCCGGATAGATACCGGCTGGAACAGAATTATCCCAACCCGTTCAATCCCGTGACAAGAATCAGATTTTCTGTGCCTTCAAACGAAAACGGTATGGTGAGTCTGAAAGTCTTTGACATTACGGGAAGAGAGGTTGCCGTTCTTGTAAACGAAGCGTTGAAGCCGGGGAATTATGAAGTTAATTTCAATGCAATCAAACTAAGCAGCGGGATTTATTTTTACAGGCTGGCTGCGGAGAATTTTGCGCAGACGAGGAAGATGGTAGTCTTAAAATAGTTTTGCATGACGAAGCTGGGGCTTCGTCACGAGAATAGAATGTTTGAGCTTTGTATGACGAAGTCTGTGCTTCGTCACACATATTATTTTACGAGAAGCATTTTTATAACGCTAGAATATGCTTCTGCATTCAGTTTGCAGAAATACACGCCGGAAGGCAGCGAGCTGCCGTCGAATGTTACTTCGTATTCGCCGGGGCGCATCGCGCCGTTTATCATTACCGCGACTTCCCTGCCGGAAATATCGTAAACTTTAAGACTTACTAAACCATTTCCGTTTCCCGGAACAGAAAATTTTATTTTAGTTGAGGGGTTAAAAGGATTCGGGTAGTTCTGGTATAGCTTAAAAGAATTTGAGATGAGCGGTTCATATTTTACGCCCGTCTGATATGCAGATACTCTTGCGATAGTCTCAATCTCCGCGAGCCCTGCTGAAGATATTCCGTTAATTGTTCCGGTAAAACTTTTTACAATAACTTTCATCCTGTCGGCTTTTACGTAAGGACTCACCGGCACAGATTTTCCGTTAATATCAAGAGGACCAGTCGAAGCGATATGTCCCTTTTCAATCTGTCCTTCGTAAAGAAATATCTCGCAGTCGGCAACCTGAATGTTCGTATTGTTTGAAGAATTCGGATATATATTATATAGCTTTATTTCCCTTATGTCCACAGGCACAGGCCACTGAAGTTCGACGAATTCATTGCTGCTGCCCGCTGCGATCCAGTTCACCGAAAGGTCTGTATTGCGGGCTTTTCTGTCGACTAAATTTTTCCCGAAGTAATTTACGCCGTTGATTGTTCTGAAACTGCTCTGCGTGACTGTTGCGGAAGTCGAAAAATTCGTGAACTGCGCTTCCGTGTTGTTGGGCGGAAGATTCATCAGCGAGTGTCCGGCGTGGCAGCCGACACATTTCGTGCCTGAACCGTTCTTGTCGAAGTTCATACCCGTGACGTGAGCTGTCTTGCCCTGGCTGTTCACGACTAAGTGGTTCGCTGAATCAATAACCTGTTCGAACATCGAAACGTTCGCGGGAATATCCTGCTGCGCAATTTTACCGTCGTAGTCGATTGTTACCTGCTTCAAAAGTACCGGCAGGTCAAGCCCGGCAGGATCCTGTCTCTGGAAATTCAGAAAGAACCTGAACTTCGCGTTCTTTGTCAGCGGCGGCGCGTCGTCAATGGGCACGTCCACAGGAGCGTTTGCGTAAATATTAAGATTATCGAAGCGGAAGAAACCGCCCTGAAAATAAGTCGAAGGATTCGAAGTCGGCGGCAATTTATTTGTATCGTAATCCGCCACATACGGAGGCACCGGAGGCCTGTTTCTCTGAACAAGAAGCTCGGCATTAAGTTCAAGCGTGCCGGGCAGATCAACTATCTGCTGCATTCCCGTTCCGTTCTTATTG
>CAIKZJ010000136.1 GCA_903831845.1 uncultured Ignavibacteriota bacterium | reverse complement strand
ATTGTTTTCGTTATGCAAACCCACGGCTAAAGCCGTGGGCTAGGTCGGAGAGACGGAGATTCTCCGTTGATTGAATCCGTGTTCAAGTTCAGGATGGATGGAGAAAAATCAAATATCAAAAATAAAAAATACAATTCAAAAATATAAAAAGGAAAGAGCATGGATTCTCGCGTACGCGGGAATGACAAATGTGAAGAACTCGTGGATGACAAGAGGGAATCATTTATCTGCTTCCCAAGCTCCTGCTTGGGAAGCCGGAACACAGTCATTTGCCTTCCCAAGCCGGAGTTCGGGAAGGAGGGAAATTTCTTTTTTACTATAAAGTTTTCTGACACGGTCCCAGCTTAGAACACGCGGGGATGACAAAAAAGCATAGACGGATTCCACGGATTTTGTTTCTGTTAATTTTATTTTCAACAGAATACATTTTACGATATGATAGTATTGATAATTAATAGTTTATTAAATACATGATCTAATATGAACGAAGATACAGGAACTACATAATATATATACAAGTTTTACAGACAAGGAAAGCGAACAATCAAAGGGTAAACAGCTATGAAAAAATCCATACATACAATTCTCGCATTAATATCATTAATCTTCACGGTCAGCGAACTTCATTCACAATGGTCGCAGTCATCGACCGGACTTTTTTATCATCAGCAGATATACGCGATAGCTTCCAACGGTACGACGGTAGCAGCCGGACCGAGAAACGACGGAGTTTACATATCGACAAACAACGGAATTCAGTGGACGCAGATAAGCGCATCGCTGCCGTTCGGGGAGATGATGGCACTCATTTACAAGGGAAACATGCTTTTCGCGGGAGTACTTGCAAGGGGTGTATATTTCACGACAAACAACGGGGCAAACTGGATTTCGTCCAACACCGGATTAAGCAACACGGACGTCAACACTTTTGCTATATCCGGCAGCAATATATTCACGGCATCGAACGCGTATCAGGGCGGAATATTTCTTTCGACAAACGACGGAGCTTCATGGACAGCCGTTAACACGGGACTTACGAGTCCTCTTGTGAACGCACTGGCAGCGAGCGGGGGTACGGTATTCGCCGGCACGACAAACGGCGGGGTTTTCATATCGACAAACAACGGAACATCATGGACGCAGTCTAACAGCGGTTTATCCGGAATGAACGTCATGTCGTTCGCGGTAAACGGAGCGACAGTATTCGCGGGAACGAACAGCGGGGTATCAGTGACAACCAACGGAGGACTGACGTGGACCAGCGTTAGCAGCGGTCTGGGCAACTTCAACATACAGGCGATGGCGGTAAGCGGCGGCGTGATATACGCGGGCACGGGTACGGGCACGGGAGGCGGAGTTTACGTTTCGACGAACAACGGCGCGTCATGGACATCTTCTTCGGCCGGGCTGTTCAACCAGTACAGTTATCAGGACGTAAAATGTTTCGCAGTCAACTCAAGCGGGGTTTTCGCGGGCACGAACATGGACGGAGTATTTTACACAGGCGGCGCTGCAGCCGGATGGATTGCGCGAAACAGCGGGATGCACAAGAACGTATCGATAAGCACATTCCTTGAAAAAAACGGAACAATATACACCTGTCTTCTGAACGACGGTATATTCGCTTCGACAGACAACGGCTGGACATGGCAGGCAAGGAACAACGGAATTCCTAACGGCGGAGACAAATCGATAATGTCATTCGCGGTTTCGGGCAATACATTATACGCGGGAGCATTCACAGGCCTGTATCTTTCAACCGACAACGGCGCATCTTGGACGAAACCCTCGAACACGGGATTTCAGGCGAGTTATGTTTCGGCAATTAGAATTTCGGGCAGCAAGATATTCGCGGCGATGAAATTCAACAAAGGCGTGCAGGTATCGACGGACAACTGCTCGTCATGGACGCAGGTAAACAGCGGGCTGACATCGCTTAACATCAACGCTTTAGAAATATCTGGCGGGAGGATGTTAGCGGCTACCTCGGCAGGCGGCATTTTTATATCAACCGACGAAGGAGCATCGTGGGTGCAGTCGAACAGCGGGCTGACATCGCTTAACGTAACGTCACTCACACTACTTGGCGGCAGCATATTCGCGGGAACGCAGGGCGGCGGAGTATTTCTTTCGGTGAACAACGGAGCATCGTGGACACAGGTCAACAGCGGCATAACAAATCTAAACATACTGTCACTCACAAACGACGGCGTTTCGGTAATCGCGGGAGCGCAGTCGGGAGACATTTTCAAATCAACCAACAACGGGCAGAACTGGACGGCGAGGCGCGAAGGAATGGTAAACACGAGCATACAGAATCTGTCGGTCATCAATGGATATGTTCTTGCGGGAACGCAGACCGGAATCTGGAGAAGGCTTGCGAGCGAGGTAACTGAAGCGGGCGGCATATTTACGGCGACTCCAGAAAGTTTTGCTTTGTCGCAGAATTATCCGAATCCTTTCAATCCGGCAACGAGCATAAACTTCAGCATAAGCGGTATTTCGGGTGTAAAGCTGACAATATTCGACGCGGCGGGAAAAGAAGTGAAAACTCTTGTGAACGAAATCAAGCCTGCGGGATATTATTCCGTGACGTTCAACGCGGGAGACCTCTCATCGGGAGTTTATTTTTACAGGCTCACCGCGGGAGAATTCTCGCAGACGAAAAAGATGATGCTCGTGAAGTAATTCACGGTTTATAAATCATCATAATACCAGACGCGACAAGGTTCACTGCTATTGCAAGGATGAAGAATCCCATTATCTTATTCAGCACGCCTATGCCTGTTTTTCCGAGAAGTTTCATGAGCGGGAAAGACAGTAGCAGCGATGCGAGCACCGAGAGCGAAGTAAGGAGGATACCGACGCTTACGCCGAGCGTATGATAATTCTGGCTTCCCTGAATCGATAGTCCGATAGCGGCGCCTATAGCGCCCGGACCGCTAAGGAGCGGAAGAGCCATAGGAGTAAACGAAATATCCTCTTTCGCGGCTACTTCTTTGTTTTCGTCGCCGGTAAGTTTTTCTTTGCTGTTAAGCATTTCCCAGGCCGTATGCGCAACGATAATACCGCCGGCAATCTTCAGAACGCCGAGAGAAATACCGAAGAACTCGAGAATGAACTCGCCGACAAAATAGAACGCGAGAAGCACGATAAACACGTTCAGTGTGGTTTTAAGCGCGGTTTTCTTCCTGTAAGAAGCGGATGAATCTCCTGTAAGCGAGCAGAAAACGGGAATCGCCCCGACGGGATCCACGAGAGGAAACAGTACCGCAAAAGTCAACCCTGCGGCAGAAAAGAAGTTTTCCATTTATTATGAAGTAGATTTATATAAATGACTGCAATAAATATTAGCTACAAAACACATTAATTGAAATACAATTTGAACATAAAATTCCGGACTCCGCACTACTGTTTAAAATTTTTTTTAGATATATTATTATGAAACCAAATAAATAAAATTGAATACAGAAAACACAACAATGCCCGTACTATTCCTCGGACACGGCAATCCGATGAACGCGATAGAGAAAAACACATTTACTGAAGGATTCCGCAAAGCCGCGGAAGGAATTCCCAGACCCAAGTCAATCCTCTGCATATCCGCGCACTGGGAGACATCGGGGACATATCTGACGGCCATGCAGAAACCGAGGACGATACACGATTTCGGCGGGTTTCCGGAAGAGCTGTACAAAGTGCAGTATCCGGCGCCCGGAAATCCGGAGCTCGCGGCGGAAGCGAAAGGGCTTGTCACGAGGACGAGGGCGGAGCTTGACACTGATTGGGGGCTTGACCACGGATGCTGGAGCGTAATAAAGCACATGTATCCGGACGCGGACGTGCCCGTAATACAGATGAGTCTTGATTACGGAAAGAAGCCGGATTTTCATTACGAACTCGGCGGCGAACTTGCATCTTTAAGGAAGAAAGGCGTTCTGATAATAGGAAGCGGCAATCTCGTACACAATCTGCGTATGGTCAACTGGAGAAGGCTGGGAGAAAACTTCGGATACGACTGGGCGCTCGAGGCGTCGGAAAAGATGAAGAAGTACATTCTCGAAGGAAATCACAAAGAGTTAATAAACTTCAGGTCGCAGGGGGAAGCGTTCGACCTCGCTATACCCACTGCGGAGCATTTTCTTCCATTGCTTTACGTGCTTGCTCTGAAAGAAAAGAATGAAAGCATAGAAATATTCAACGACGAGCCTGTCGGAGGTTCGCTGACGATGACTTCGGTCCTTGTTTCCTGATTAAGGATAATTGAACCGGCCGTTACGGCAATTCATTTATTGCATACCCGGCGCGGGTGTCCGCGCTGATATTTCATAAATTTATTTCCCTTTTACCGCATTGTTTTTTCATTTAAATATTATTAAGTTGCTATTAGCAATTAATAATATGCTGTTAGCAAACAATATTTTCCCAAACAAACCGATACATAAAATGAAAAAGTATTTTATTCTGTTTTTCTCTCTGTTTCTTACCGCATCCGTTTTCGCTCAGAACGGCGTAAGACTTATAGGTTATGACGCATTAAGCATGGGCAGGGGCGGCACGTCTCTCGGATTTTTCGACAGCCCTGAACTTATGAACACGAACCCTGCGGGTATTTCTTTTCTTAAGAACACGGTGTTAGGCGCGGATTTTTCAATAATGGCGCCGAAGACTCATTTTCAGAATTCACTGAACGACGCGGACGGCGACAAGAATTATTTCCCCCTTCCGTCGGCGGGTTTCGTCAACAAGTACAAGGATTCAAAACTGACCTGGGGAATAGGCGTTTACACGGAAGGCGGCATGGGAGCGGATTTCATGCTTAACAACGCGCTTTACCGTTCGCAGACATACGCTTACAATCCTTCGGACAGCACATACTATCCGGTTAAAGGCGATTACAGCAAGCAGGAATACCATTCGAAGTTCGCGGTAATGAAGGGCGGACTTACGGCTTCTTACAAAATATTCCCCGAACTTTCATTCGGCGTCACCGCGCAGGCTGTCTACAGCATGATGCAGTTCAGGATGCCGTTCGGCCTTAATCCGTCAATCATGAAGGGCAATCCTAACGGAATGCCGAACGTGACATTCGGGCAGTTATTCTCGATGGACCCGCAGTACGGCGGATTCGGATACAGCGAAGTAACAGCACTTGCAGACATGAAAGACTTAAGCGTAGTAAGTTACAACGGCAAGTTAGGTCTAGCGTTCAGGCCAAATGAAAAGTTTTCGTTCGGAATAAACTACACTCTTCCGACCGACCTGAAATACAAGAACGGCAAAGCAACGATGGACATGTCGAAACAGTTCGAAGACGCGATGGGCAGGGCGGTAATGGGTTTCTACCAGCAGCCGGGTACGCACGGCGTACCGCTCGACACGGCGATGAAGTACAT
>CAIKZJ010000135.1 GCA_903831845.1 uncultured Ignavibacteriota bacterium | reverse complement strand
CGTAAACGTTGCTGTATCGCAATGCGACGTAATTTAGCCCGTAATAACTTTTGTAGAACTCCAGGTATTTCTCTATCGAAAGTTTCGAAATTCCGTAAGGCGATATCGGGTTCAGCGAATGGTTTTCCTTAGCGGGAAAACCCTTCTGCTCGCCGTAAACGGCGCCGCCTGATGAGGCGAATATGAATTTTTTAACTTTGTATTTTACCGATAACTGCAGAAGTTTGATAGTTCCGTTTATGTTCGTTTCCGCGTCCGCGACAGGATTGGCGATTGAAGTTCTTGGGTTTATCTGCGCGGCATGGTGATTAACAACATCGAATTTTCCTTTTTTAAAAATGTCATCGAGCTTTTTATCATTGATATCAATTTTGATAAAACCGCACTTTCTGTTTAAGTTCGCCTGCTTTCCTGAAGAAAGATTGTCAACAACCGTTACGTGATGGCCGAGACGCACGTATTCATCCGCAATATTGGAACCGATAAATCCGGCTCCGCCCGTTATGAGTATTTTAAGCTTACCCATTCCCGAGAATCCTCCCGAACTTTTTGCCGATGTCTCGGCGGTAATAAATATTTTCAAAATCGATGTTGCCGAGATGCCTGTATGCTGTCTGTATCGCCGAGTCGATTGAATCAGGACTTAACCCCACAACGGATAGAACCCTTCCTCCCGACGTCAGCACTTCATGCCTGTCTTCGGAATATTTTGTCCCTGAATGAACGATTATCGCATCGCCCGGCTCCCTGTTGAGACCTGTAATAGTTTTTCCTGTTTCATACTTGTCGGGATAACCGAGAGAAGCAGCCACAACGCATCCTGCGAACAGGTTCTTTGTTTTAAGTTCGTAGTCTTTGATAGTTCCGTTTGCCGAAGCGAGCAGAAGTCCGAGGAAGTCGGATTTAACCAGCGGCACCACAGCCTGCGTTTCCGGGTCGCCGAAACGGCAGTTGAACTCTATTACGTAAGGTTCGTATTTCGATTTATCGCCGCTTATCATCAAACCGCAATAGAGGCATCCTTTATATTTCCTGCCTTCTTTCTTCATTCCTTCAAGAACCGGTTCGATAATTTTATCGCAGATTTTCTTTCTCGTGTTGTCGTCGATAAGCGCGTCGGCGGGAGCGTATGAACCCATGCCGCCGGTATTCTTTCCAGTGTCGCCTTCGCCGATTCTCTTGTGGTCCTGCGCGGCCGGAAGAACGACGTAGTCGTCGCCGTCAGTAATCGCGAACACTGACATCTCGAATCCCGAAAGGTATTCTTCTATTATAAAACTGTTGCCGGAATCGCCGAATATCTTATTCGCGGTAATATCTTTTATGAAATCGTCCGCTTCTATTAAATTATTTGCAATGCACACACCTTTTCCCGCAGCTAGTCCGTCTGCTTTGATAACGACCGGGAAACTAAGAGAGCTGATGAAGTCTTCCGCTTCGCTGATGTTAGAAGAGTCAAAGGATTTGAACCTTGCGGTAGGGATACCGTATTTAATCATGAAATCCTTTGCGAAAATCTTCGAAGTCTCGATTTCGGCAGCGGCTTTCGACGGGCCGAATACTCCTATGCCGTTTTGAGTGAAAACGTCCGCAATGCCCATTGATAAAGGAATCTCGGGGCCTATTACGGCGAAGTCTATCTTTTCTTTCAGCGCGAATGCAAGCAGGCCATCGATATCTGCAGGTTTTATGTTCACGGGTTTCGCGACTTCGTCAATGCCCGGATTTCCCAATGTGCAATACATCGTCGAACCGGATTTCCTGAAAGATTCCGAGAGGCATATTCCGAGCGCGAGTGAATGCTCGCGACCGCCGTTGCCTGTTAAAAGGATTTTCATTTTAATCTATGTCTACGAGATAATTAAGTTCTTTTGCGAGTTCCGCCGTCATCGTCTTTCTGTCGTACTGCCTTACGAGTTCTTCGTTCGGGGCGGGCATTTCATTTCTCTCGAACAGTTTAAAATAATCATACAGCGCGTTCGCTATGTTCGCGGGATTTTCGTCCGGCACGAATTTTATCGCATTGTAATTCTGAAGAAGTTTCTTCGTCACGCCCTCGGGTATGCAGGCTAGAATGTTCTTTCTGCTGCCGATGTATTCGCCGACCTTGCCGGGCATAGCGGCGTCCTCGTTTTCGCCTCTGCTGATAAGCAGGAAAAGAACGTCCGACGCGAGAAGGTACTTCGTGCATTCGTGATGATTGACGTATCCCGGAAGATTGAGAACGTCCAGTATGTTGAGTTTCTTAGCGTAGTTCAGATGGTCTTTCGTGAAAATTCCAAGGAACAGAAATTCGACTTTGCTCCGCAGGTCAGGCTGTTTATCAAGGAACAGCTTTATAGCGTCGAAGTAGAATTTCGGGTTTCTGGTGTAGAAACTTCCCGAATAAGTGATCCTCATCTTGTTAGTAAGCGGCAGTTTCTTCGTCAGAGCGTATTCGAAGTCCTCGCTGTCGTAACCGTGAGGGAATATTTTTACGTCGTTGTAACCGATATTCTCGTACCGCCTGATTATGAATTCCTTAACGCGCCTGTTAGTCGTAAGTATCACGTTCGCGTCTTTAACGACTTTTCTTTCTCTTGTGACGTTCATCGATTTATGAACAGGCGTAGGGTAGAAATTCAGAACAGGGCTGTCAACCCATGCATCGCGGTAATCGATGACAAGGGGAATCTTATATTTTCTTTTAACTTCCTGCCCTATGAGGAAGTCGGTATACGGGGGCGCGGTAGCATAAACTATCTGGAAGCCGCCGTATTTTTTCCAAATTGTGTCAATCTTCTTTAAAGCCTTGTTTTTCCATAGAATTTTGCTGTCCGGAACGAAGAAAAACTGTGAAATTATGCTTCTGATTTTCCTGAATCTTTCTTTTGGTACGCGGGTGACTATATTTGAGACGTTGAGGTCTTTCTTGCCGGTCCTTTCGATAATAATTCCGTTGCTTAACGCTTCATCGAGCAAATGCTCGTCGATTGCATAGTATTTTCTCGGATTTATCGTCAGGACAACCGGCTGCCAGTTGAATCTTGTTAGATATTTTGCGAATTTCAGGGTTCTCTGAACCCCTCCCATACCCATCGGCGGAAAATAATACGAAATAATTAAAACTCTGTTCACCCTTACTTTATTTAAAATAATTTAAGAATTCGTAAATTAATTAAATTAGCAGGCATTTTCAATTCATGACAGAGTAATATGCGAAATGCATGAAAAAGAGTATTATGGTAAACTGTTTTTTTTGTTATATTTAATCATTACAGGACAGAGAACAAATGAGCAAAGCCGACATATTGATAGTCGAAGATGACAACCTCACCGCCTCCGTCATACGTAAGTATCTGGAAAAAAACAATTATAACGTTACTTATGTAATTGAAAACGGGGAAACTGCCGTCGTCAAAGCGCTTGAATCAAGGCCTGACCTTATTCTGATGGATATTTTCCTTAAGGACAGCATTGACGGCATAGAGGTTGCACGACGCATCAAGCAGAAAGTCGACATACCGGTCATATTTCTCACCGCGGATTCCAGCAACGATACCATACAGCGTGCAAAAATCACAGAACCGTTCGGCTACCTGGTGAAACCCGTCGACAGTTCAGTGCTTATTACAAACATAGAGCTTACGCTTCAGAAACAGATCTCTTACAACAAGCGAATTCTGGATACGCTTCAGAGGGCGAACGATGAACTCGAAAAGCGCGTGAAAGAAAGGACTGACGAGCTTTACAAGGCGAATGAAGTCCTTAAGAACGAGATCATACAGAGGAAGCAGGCTGAAGAGGAACTCCGTAAAGCGGACAGGCTGGCTACAATAGGCAAAATGTCGGCTGTTCTGGCCCACGAAATAAGGAACCCGCTTAACTCTATAAAGATAAACGCTGACATACTTTACGAAACAGCCGTACTCGCGGAAAACCAGAAGAAGAGAATCAAGATAATTCAGAAAGAAGTCGACAGGCTTAACAACCTCGTGAAGGACGTTCTCATGTTTTCAAGGCAAAGCGGGCTTGTTCTTATTGACCTGAACCTGAAGAACCTTGTTGACGGGATATTCCAGCAGATAGTTAATATTCTAGACGATAAGAAAATACTATTTGCGAACAAGGTGAACGACCTGAAGATAAAAGGGGATTTTGAAAAGCTCAAGCAGGTTTTCCTTAACCTTATACTTAATTCCGTCGACGCTATTTATGAAGACGGGCAGATAGAGGTAAGCACTACAGTAGACAGGGCGGACGAAAAGATTTACATTGCAATAAAGGACAACGGAAGCGGAGTGGCGAATCCCGAAAAACTTTTCGAGCCGTTCTTCACTTCCAAGAATCTCGGAACGGGACTCGGATTGTCGATATCGCAGAATATAATAAGACAGCACAACGGAGAACTTGTTCTGCATTCAAGCAGGCCGGGCGAGACCGTGTTTCACATAATTCTACCTTACAACAACTAAACTGGGACAAAATGGAAAAAATCTTACTTATTGACGATGAAGTTGACGCTCTTGAATCTCTCGCATCGTGGTTCGAAGAACTGGGATACGACACTTCCAAGGCATCGACAGGCTATGAAGGCATTGACCTTGTCAAGAAGATAAATCCCGATGTCGTTATTTCCGACATTCAGATGCCCGACATATCGGGTCTCCAGGTTCTTTCGATGATTAAGGATTATGATGAAACAATACAGGTGATAATGATTACAGCTTTTGACGACATGGATACGACGATTCAGGCTATGCAGAAGGGAGCTTATGATTACATAGCGAAACCGCTTGACATAAAGAGGCTTGAGATGACTGTGAAAAGGGCTCTCGAGAACAAGAGCTTAAGCCAGAAACTCGAACTCGCGGCGCCGCAGATGAGGGCTGACGTGGATATAAACCGCCTGCTCATCGGCAAGACGCCGGTGATGAGGGAGATTTTCAAGAAGATAGGGCAGGCGTCTGCCAACAAGGTAACTGTGCTTATACAGGGCGAAAGCGGAACCGGCAAAGAGCTCATAGCGAAGATCATACATTCGAGCGGCATAACGAAGAACGAGCCGTTCGTTGCAATTAACTGCACGGCTTTGCCGGAAAACCTTCTTGAAAGCGAGCTGTTCGGCCACGTGAAAGGGGCGTTCACCGACGCTATAAAGGACAAGAAAGGCAAGTTCGAACTCGCAGGAGAAGGCACTATATTCCTCGATGAAATTTCCGAAATGTCGTTCAACCTTCAGGCGAAGCTTCTGAGAGTTCTTCAGGAACACGAGTTTGAAAGAGTCGGCGGCGAGAACATAATTCCTCTTAAGGCAAGAGTAATAACCGCCACGAATACGGATTTCCAGAAGCTGGTCAGCCAGGGCAAATTCCGCGAGGACCTTTACTACAGGCTCAGCGTGTTCACGATTGTATCTCCGCCGTTACGGGAAAGAAGGGACGACATAGAGATACTCGTTAAACATTTTCTCGAAAAGATAAACCTCACGCTTCACAAGAACGTCAGGAAAATTCCTGCAGAAGTTATGTCGATGCTGAAGAAACACGAATGGAAAGGGAACGTAAGGGAGCTTGAAAACACACTGATGCAGGCGGTGGTTTTATCGAAAGGCGATGTTCTTGCAAAAGAGAACATTCTGTTGAGGAAATACAGCAACGATTACGAAGACCTTGTAAACAACGACAATATACCGCTCGAAGAGCTTGAAAAAATATACCTCAAGCGTATACTTGACAAAACCAACTGGAACGTAAAGGACGCCTGCGAGATACTTAAAATAAGCAAGGCGACAATTTACCGAAAAATCGACCAGTTCAACCTGAAGCAGGAAAACGGTCAGGAATAATCTCAATTTGAGAAATATATCTCAAATTGCAATGTTATTTTTTTTGTACATCTCTTAAATATCCTCAAAAATGAGCTGAAATCATCATTTTCCTTTTGGCATTAATCTTGATTGTATAATCACAAAAAAGATAAAAAAGAAAGGAAAAATGATAATGACAAACACAGAAACAAACAAGAAAGAAAACCTCTCGAGGTTCGACGTAAGCTTCTTCGTAATTCTCTTCGCGCTTTTCGCGATGCTGGTAGCAGGATTCGTCGTCAGATAATCAATTTCAAAAAACTTTAAACTTATTGATTATGAATTCCAAGAAAATACTGATAATCGATGATGACGAATCAACACTTGAGTCAATCTCAAGTTACCTTGAAGAATCGGGATACAAAGTCTTCACGGCAAGAAACGGCATCACAGGTCTGGAGGTAGTTAAGAACCTTTATCCGGATGTGATAATAAGCGACATCAGAATGTCAGGGCTCAACGGAATTGAATTTGCTTACATAATCAAAGGTCTGAGATATAATATACCGATAATATTGATTTCATCTTTTGACAACAACGACAACAAATTCATAGACAAATGCTCTTTCGGTTACATCCAGAAGCCGCTTGACATACACAAACTGAACGATATGATCAATGAAGCACTTTTGAGCGGTATGATAAGCCATCAGGAAGCGGTGAATTTTTAAACAGCTCATTGTTCTCCCTAATAATGATAGGCAAAGTTGTAATTGGTTTAATAGCCTCCTATTCCCCAAATCATACGCTTTGCCTATTTTTTTATTTTTAAAACCGTAACCTCTCTCAATTAAATATCTTTTTATACCTGCATAAATTCTTTATTTTTATTCCATGCGGGTATTCTTTATAATATTTTTATTCACTTTTCTTTTTACGGGATTAGCGCATCCGCAAAGCGCCAGGGATTACTACGACAGAGGCGTACAGAAAACCGGAAAGAACAATCTCAAAGGAGCCATAATAGACTTTTCAAAAGCGATTGACCTCGATTCCTCTTTTCAGGAAGCTTATTACAACAGGGGCATACTGTACTTTAAAACCGGAAAGAACCAGAACGCCTTTGCCGATTTCACGAAGTCTGTATCGCTTAACCCCGCAGACTTCGATTCCTACATAATGCGCGGGCAGGTGCTTTTCGAAATGAAGAAATTCAGCGAAGCCGAAGAAGATTTCACGATAGCAGTTAAAATAAAACCTGATTCAAAAGAAGGGTATATAAACCGTGGCGCAGCGTATACTGAACTAAGATTCTACAACGAGGCGCTCGCAGATTACAGGAAATTCATTGAGCTCGATCCTGCCGACGCCGAAGGATATTATCTCGCCGGCAATGTAATGAGGAAAATCTCAATGTACGACGAAGCATTGTCGTATTTTCTCAAGGCAGTCGAACTGAAAAACGATTATGCCGAGGCATACCTGGCCCTCGGTAACGTATACAGGTCGAGGAAAGACAACGGCAAAGCCGAATCTTATTATGGCAAGGCCTTAAAGTACAATCCCGCCCTTCCGGAGGCGTACAACAACAGGGGCAACATATACCTCGATAACGGAGAGTACAGGGACGCGATCTCCGATTTCGATGAAGCAGTGAAACTCAACAATGAATACGCTTTTGCGTATAATAACAGGGGATACGCGTATCTTATGACAGGCGAATACGGGAAAGCGAAGACTGATTTTGACAGGTCACTGGGGCTTAATCCCGCGAATGCCTATCTTTTCAGGAATTACGGCTACTATTATCTCGCCATGAAAGATAATATTAAGGCGAAAGAAAGCTGGGAAAAGGCGATACTTCTCGATTACAAACTTGAAAAAGAGTTAAAGAAAAAAATACAGGAATTAAAATAAACCATCATGAAAAAAACTTTCATTCTGTTGTTTCTGGTAATTGCGGGCACGCTTGCCGCGCAGGTAAAATTCGACGATTATTTCACTGATAAGACAATGAGGCTCGATTACGTGAGAGCCGGCAACGACAAGGGCTGCAGCCTTTACTTCGAACAGCTCAAACAGGAGCCGTTCTGGTCGGGAAACAGGAACAGTCTGATAGACCCGTTTGAATACGGTCATTACAGGTATTACGTGTATGATTCCGCATCGGGCAAACTTATTTATTCAAGGGGCTACAACTCCCTTTATGACGAATGGGAAACGACCGAAGAAGCGAGAATCATTCCGAGGAGTTTTTACGAAACCGTAATTTTCCCTTATCCCAAGAAAACCGTGAAGATTGAACTTCACGGAAGGCTCCGCGACGGCAGTTACGTTAAGCAGTTTGAGATGTATGCTAACCCGGCGGACAAGTTCATACGCAAAGAAAAGCCTCTCGATTATCCCGTAAAGAAGGTCGTGGACAACGGCGACCCGCAGAAATGCGTCGATATAGTCTTTCTGCCCGACGGATATTCTGCAGGTGAGATGGACAAGTTCATGAAAGACGTGAAGACATACGCCGATTATATATTCGGCTGCTCGCCTTACAGGGAAAACAAGAACAAGATTAACATCTGGGCAGTTCAGTCGCCATCGATGGAATCGGGTGTTGACAATCCCGGAGAAGGAACGTGGAAGAACAACATACTCGGGATGTCGTATTATGCGACGGACGTTGAAAGGTATCTCATGACGCTCGATATAAAGACAGTAAGGGACCTTGCAGGACTTACGCCTTACGATAACATCTGCATTATCTCCAACTCATCGAAATACGGCGGGGGAGCGATATACAATTATTACACTTCCTTCCCGAACGAGAACAGAAACGGCGCGTATCTGATAGTGCACGAGTTCGGTCACCATTTCTGCGCTCTGGGCGATGAATATTATACTTCCGAGGTCTCGGTTGAAGAATACTACAAGACAGACATCGAGCCTTACGAAGCCAATCTGACAACGCTCGTGAATTTCGACAAGAAGTGGAAGAACATGATGGACAAGAATACACCAATACCGACTCCGTCAACGGCTGAATACAAAAACACGCTGGGCGTGTTTGAAGGCGGTGGTTATGTAGCTAAGGGAGTTTACAGACCGATGCAGGATTGTTCGATGAAAACAATTTCATATGATAACTTCTGCCCCGTGTGCAAGAAGGCGATTATCGATATGATTAAATATTATTCGGAATAATTAGTAATTAATATTAGCAATAAGTGTTTATTTAATTGTAGCCGAGAGTCTCCCCGCTCTTTGGGGGACTCTCGGTTATGCAATAACGGCTCTTTAATTTAAAATTTTCAATTTACAATTTAAATTTGCTTTTTGAACTATATTGGCGAAATATCGGCTTTAATAACCGCGTTCCTCTGGGCGCTCAGTTCTTATTTCTTTGCAGCCGCTACGGTACGCATCGGTTCTGTCACGGTGAATTTCACGCGTCTGCTTTTTTCGCTTATTCTTATCTTAATAACCATTCCGATATTTTCGCTTCCGGTCGATTTGTCTTCTTACCAGATCTGGATGCTGATGGCGAGCGGCGTCGCAGGGCTGGTGCTTGGTGATTCTTTCTTCTTCAAATCGCTTGAGTATCTGACGACGCGAGTAAGCGTACTGATAACCTCATTCGCACCGGCCGTTTCGGCACTGCTGGCTTTTATTTTTCTCGGCGAAAGGCTTCCCGCTTTAAGCATAACAGGAATGATAATATCGCTAGGAGGAATTGTGATGGTTGTAACGGGCAAGCACGAACATCACGACGAAAAAATAGTACCGGGGCATACGAAGAAGGGGATAAGTCTTGCATTCCTTTACACGCTGGGGCAGGGAAGCGGACTGATTTTCGCGAAGTTCGCTTTTGAAGAAAAAGAAGCCAACAGCATGGTGGCGACGGCTGTAAGGATATTCCCCGCGGTGGTTCTTCTTCTGCCGTATTTCCTGTTTAAAGTAAAGACTGTCAATTTCAAAAAGATATTCAACTACGATAAAAAGGCTTTCAATAACGTAGCGGCGGCCACTGTGCTTAGCGCTTACATAGGAATGGTGCTGATGTTTGTCGCTGTTACGCAAACGAAAATTGCTATTGCATCTACAATCATGGCTTCGATTCCGATAATGCAGCTCGGCATTTCAAAATTTCTTTACAAGGAACACCTGACCTGGCGTTCGATCACCGGCGCTTTCATTACAGTCGGCGGCATGGTCCTTCTTTTCTGGAAATAAAAAAGCCCGCCGAAGCGGGCTTAATCATATCTGATTTAAATTTCTTTATTTCACAAGTATCATTCTCTTCGTCGTTACGAAATCGCCTGCCTGAAGTTTGTAGAAATAAATACCGCTCGGGTTGCTTGCCGCGTTGAGCGTGTATTCATACCTTCCGGCTTCGAGGTTTGAATTAACGAGAGTGTAAATCGTTCTTCCCGTTATGTCGTAAACTTCGAGTTTCACGGGCGAGTATTTCGCGACGTCGAATTTAATCTTTGTTTCCGGATTGAACGGATTCGGATAGTTCTGATACAGGTCGAACCTTGTCGGTATGTCGGTTCCGATTCTTGTGATACCCGTATTAATCGTATCGTAAATCGCAATCTGCGTTATGGGATTTCCGAGCGTGACCTGGAATGACGGATTTGTGCCCGTATATGAGCCCGTTCCGACGCCTACCCATCTGTTGAGGTAGTAAGTCTTTCCGTTGAACTGCACGCTGAACGGCGATGCGGAAATTGAAACTGTCGCTGCCGAATCGTAGAACGTGTTTCCGCCGACGACAGTCGCGGGAATACCAGAAGGCTGAATCGTTCCGAGAATCCTGAACTGTGTCTTATAATTCGCGGTGTATGTAGATGTATTTGAATTAATCGTTATGTTATGTGTCGTATCGCCGTTATCGCTCCAGTTGGTATAAACATACCTTGTAGCGCCTGATGTATAAGGCGAGACGGCTTTTATGGAATGCGTCGAATTAATATCCCAGTTGAAAAGCTTTGAACCGGTATAAGTGGTGTTATCGACCATTATGTCGGGAATATTGTTGTTTGTTCTTATCGTAACGTAGTTCTTTCCGACGAGGAGGTCGACTCCTATCTTATGAACCTTTCCGCTTGCGCTTGTTCCGGTCAGCACTATCTTGTACGTGCCGGATGCAACTGTAGCCGCTGAAGTAACCTGCACTGAAAGTGAATCCGGGAAATTCGAAATTGTCGTGCCTGACGGATATGTAGCTGTGATTCCCGATGTAACGGGCTGAACTTCCGCCGTAAATGTCACGGGCGAAGTGTATCCCGAGGCTACCCAGGGGATTTTCACTTTGAAATTCTTCGTTGTTGCCTGACCCTGCGGCACTGAAAGGAACGATGTGCTTGTCAGCAGTGAGAAATTCGAAAGCTTCTTTGTCGCGTTGAGGATTTCCTTCGTAGGAGCCTGAACGTAAGCAATGTTCTTTATTTTATTGGCGACCCATATAGGATCCATTTTATATTTGAAAACGTATTCGCTGTAAACGCCGGGAATCAGGTTAATCTGCGTTCCGCCCGCGTTCGGGAGCATTTTTCTCATAACCCAGTTGAAATCGGTTTCGCCGTTCGTTCCCGGGGGAGAGGAATAGTGAATGTTCTCTTCAAGTACGCCGACCTGAAGAGTGGCGGTCGTGTTTTCAACATATGTCTCGCATAACACGCCTACACGGACGAGCACGCTGTCTCCGAATGTGCTGTCTCTCAATATCAGTGTAACAGGGCTAAGTATGTTCTTTCTCTGGTCAAAATATGTCTGGAGGTTTGTAGCGGAATACGGCAGCGGAATGCTGATAATTCCGTCGAAGAATCCGGCGGGTATCGCGTTGACGCTGTAATATCCTCTTCTTGTCGTATT
>CAIKZJ010000134.1 GCA_903831845.1 uncultured Ignavibacteriota bacterium | reverse complement strand
ACATACAAAAACGGCGCAGGCTCGAAATCGTACGGTGCGGATTTTATTGTAAGGAGTTCGGCGCTGAAATTCCTGACGCTCAACGGAACGCTTAGCCTGTATCAGTCGAAATTCGACGCCAGCGCCCTTAGCGACTACAAGAGCGAGGAAGGTTTCACCTGGAGGGCTAACATACGCTCCTCGATAAAGGTCTTTGAACTCTTCAATATCGACCTGTTTTATAACTACAACGGCAAAAAATTCACTGCGACTGGATACAACGAGCCCATGCAGAATTTCGACATCGGCGTCAGCAAGGAGCTGATTAAGAAAAAACTTACTGTCGGTTTCCGTGCCGAAGACATATTCAAAACAAGAAAATGGGGAGGCGAAAACAGCGGCATCGGGTTTAAGACGGTAAACAGCAGCACCTGGGACTCAAGAATTTTCTTCATAAATATTACTTATAACTTCGGCAACACAGACCAGTATTACCAGAAATCGAAGAAGACAAAACAGAACGAGAACGAAAACCAGGATGAGAAAGAGGAAAGCAAGTAATATTAAAAATCAAAAATACAGAACAAAAATAAAATAGATTAAGAGTCATAACAGGTTTAAACGAGGGCTTTTCCGGAATACCGGAAGCCCTCGTTTTTCTTTTCTGCGGGAATATTAACGGTCCCCGAAAATAATACTTGACATTATAATTAATATAATATAAATTGTAGTGGTAATTCACCACAACAATTTAACAATGGATGAATTAATACTAAAACTCCGGCTGCTGGGATTCACTGAAAACGAATCCAAGGTATTCATAGCGCTTATAAAGGGGCGTCTGTTGACGGCCGCGGAGGCATCAAAATCATCCGGCGTTCACCGCACCGACGTTTACACGATCCTCAAGTCATTCGTAGAAAAAGGATATTGCAACGAGATAGAAACCAATTCGATACTCCGATACGAAATTATTGATCCCGAGGTTATACTCGGAAAGCTCCAGCTGAACCTCGAGCGCGAGAAGGAAAAGAAAGCCAAAGCGTACAACGAAACCTTCAGGGCGCTGAAGCCGCTTTACAATTCAAATTCAGACAGACCGTCGAACTCAAACATAGAACTCATACGCGGATACAACAAGCAGCGCGAGATAAAATTCTATGACCTGCTTAAGAACGCGAAGAAGGAAATACTGTTCATGATACGCCTCGAACTGTTTCTTTCAGACGAGGTCGACGATATGGCGGCAAAGTTCGTTAAGAGCGGCGGCGTTATAAAATCGATATACGAAGTTCACGGCGGGCTTAAAATAAAACGCGGCGATAAATGGAGCAAGGCGGGTCCCGCGGACCTAGTCAAAATATTCTCAAAGTTCGAGGATTACGGAGAGAAACTCCGCATAACGTCGGACAAGATACCGAATTACACTATAATAGACCGCGAAGTCGTTTTCATGAACGTCGCGGACAAATCCGTTCCGCGCTACAACGAGGCGGACATAATAATCAGAAACAGGAACTTCGCCGAAAGCCATGCGGCGGTGTTTAATACTATATGGGAAAAGGCGATAACACTCAAAGATTACAAAGCAAAGAATAAACTTTAGGTTAATTTTAACCGGGAGGTTTTATGAAAAAAATTTGCGTTATTGTTCTGCTGGTTCTTCTTCACACCCTTACTGTCAAAGCCCAATGGGTGAAAATTCTGGACGCAAACTCATACACAAGAGTATTCTCCGGCAGCCCGTCGGGAAATCTTTTCACTACCGCTTACGGCGGTATTTATAAAACCACGAATAACGGCGGCAACTGGACATTGTGCAATCCGGGCATTCCGGCAGGAACAGCAATGACCTCTGTAAGCGTCTCCGATTCGGCGTTATATGCCTGCACGGGCAGCGCCGTGTATAAATCCACAAACATTGGGGCCAACTGGACCGTTCTTGTTTCGGGATATAATGGTATAAACTCATTATACACTGCCGGTAATTACGTTTTCTTCAATACGTACTCGGCGATTTCCCGCTCCACCAATAACGGAGCAAATTTTTCATACGTCATATCGGGACTTCCGTCGGGAATAAGCATTCAATGTGTTACAGGTTCCGCCGGACGATTGTACACGGCAGGATTGCTGTCAAGCGGGGTATATACCTCGACGAACAACGGTGATAACTGGACAAAGGCAGGCACTGAAATTCCGTCCGGCATAGGCACATATTCCCTGTTCGCCTCCGGCAACATTGTAATGGCGGGAACAGACAACGGAGTATATATTTCCACAAACTACGGGACGAACTGGAGACTTATTCAGGGCATACTTGCCCCTTACGGTTACTACGGATTTGCAAGGAATTTAAACAGGCTGTTCATCAGCGGATGGGGGCTGGGAGTTTACGCCTCGACCGACCTCGGACAAAGCTGGTTTTTCTGGAATCAGGGAATAAACGACGGTTTGTGCAACGGCATGTATTATTTTAATAATTATGTCTACTGCGGCACAATTACAGCCGTTTACAGAAGACCTTATTCAGACGTGGGTATAAATACGATCAGCTCGGACATACCCGAAGAGTTTAAACTTTACCAGAACTATCCGAATCCATTCAACCCGACCACTAAAATTAAATTCTCTGTTCCGTCAACCGGAAAAACAAAAACAGAAAATACCTTAATAACACTGACGGTTTATGATATTCTCGGCCGCGAGGCTGCAAGACCCTTAAGTCAGAGATTAAAACCCGGTACATATGAGGTAACCTTCGACGGCGGCACTTTGGAAAGCGGCACTTATTTTTATGTTTTGAGAGCGGATGAATTCAGAGATACAAGAAAATTCATATTATTAAAATAAGTCAGTTTATGAAAACGATATTATTCACCTGGGCTTTTGTTGCGACATTCTGTATCGGCGCGTTTCCGCAGGCGCCGCAGACATATGTTGTGTTCAATCCGAATAATATTTCCACACATATTATATCGTCGGGAATTTTTAATCAGGATATAACATCGGTTAATACACCCAGTTTTCAATGGCCAAACGGTTCACGCAGGTTCGCGGTGTTTTCGTCCGGACTTTGCATAGCCGCAAAGGTGAACGGAGCGATACGGCAGGCATCGGCTTCATACAGCGGCGAATACAGCCCCGGATATATGCTCAACGGCAATCCTGTTTATAACAGCGATTTCAAATTATATAAGGTCAGTTACGGCGACGGTCCCTCAAATCCCGACTGGGCTAACTGGAACAAGATGGTGCCTTTCGGAGCGCCTTATGTTGACGTGAACCACAACGGAATTTTCGACCCGAATATTGACACCCCGGGAGTAAAGAACGCAAGGCAAACGATATTCCTCTGCATGACGGACGGGTTTGCTTCCACGCACAGTCAGTCAGAGGGGTTCGGCGGAGGAACGGCCCCCATGTTTGCAGAGATTCATATGACATTCTGGGGATATCTTAAACAGGGTTATAACGATTTTCATTATATCAAATGGGAAATTATAAACAAAGGAACGAACATATGGGATTCGCTTTACTTCGGCATATATACGGATGCTGATATCGGCGATGCAAATGATGACTATATCGGATGTGATACCGTGAGACAACTCGGTTTCTATTATAATTCGGATAACATGGACGGCACGGGAAATCCGCCTTCGTACGGCGCTAATCCGCCTGCTGTAGGATTTCTTCTTGTACACGGATGTGTGAATACTTATTCGGTTCCGTTTAAACACTTCAGGATGACTTCATATCATCCGCTTTATTGCGCAGGTTGTGGCGCGCCAAATTGCGAGTGGAATCCGGTTACCCCGTATGAGGCGTATTACAGTCTTAAGGGACTCAAAAGGACAGGCGTTCATTTTATGAATCCACTTACATCTCCGCCGTCGCCCGCTAAATTTTGTTACACGGGCGATCCGGAAACAAACGCAGGCTGGACTGAATACAAAGGATCGGTTTTGAACTGTTCTGCGGATACGGGAGCGGTTATAACTGTCGACCCGCTTAATGACAGAAGAATGATAATGAATATTGGCGCGGATAATTTCAGAATGAGCCCCGGCGACACACAGAAGATAGTGGCTGCGCAGCTTATCGCCCGCGGAACGAACAACCTTAATTCCGTTACAAGGCTTAAAACACTTGCCGATTTTGTGACTTCGCATTATAATTCTACGTTTGAGTTCCACACTGTTTCCGGAAATGTCAGATATATCGACAACAACCAGCCTGTGACATCGGGAATCATAAAAGCGGTTAAGCTCGACCGCTCCACGGGAAGCATACTCGTTCTTGATTCGTGTTACGTTACCAACGGCACATATTTCCTCAGCCATGTTCCGCAGGATTCAGTCGACATAGGGCTTTATCCCGTAACGACTCCGCCGAGAGATTTTGTATTAAGCTATTATCCTTCTACTATTCACTGGGAGGATGCGACAACGCTCTATCCGACAGAAAATCTGACGAACATAAATTTAGGCGCTATAAGAATACAGGAAACTACTGCCGGCAATTCCGTGAACGGCAGGGTGTCGGGACTTGGCGATATGTTCGCAGGCGGCCTGAAAGACGCAAATGTTTATGCAAAGCACGGAAATACTTATGTAAGATGCGCGACATCTGACGAAAGCGGGATCTATCATCTGCCCTCGCTTCCGGCCGGCACATTGAAAATCATCGTCGACCGAATGGGTTACAAGAGCGACAGCACAAATGTGACCGTCACATCAACAAGCTATATTGATTCTGTTAACTTCTATCTTAACAGAATTTATGTGGGAGTAAGGCAGACAGAGAATCAAATACCTTTAGGATTCACACTTGAACAGAATTTCCCCAACCCGTTCAATCCGGTAACGAACATAAAGTTCGGACTTCCGGCTAACGGTTTCGTGACGCTTAAGATATACAACATTCTGGGTCAGGAGATGACAACTTTGATAAACGGAAACATGACAGCCGGAACTTATGCGGTTACATGGAATGCATCTTATTATCCGAGCGGCGTGTATTTCTACAGTATGAAGTTCAGCAGCGTTTCAGGAATGACCGGCGATTTTGTTCAAACACGAAGAATGGCTCTGATTAAATAAAGTAACATGGCGGTTACTTCCTCAAGGGGGCAGGTCTTCGGGTCTGCCCCTTTTTTATTAAAAAACGGGTTTTAAGTGCATTTTTTAATGATTTTTGATTACCAATAATGCATTTTTATAGTTAACTTTATGTTTTACTGTATAAGTATATTAATTTATCTAAATAAATATGAAAAAGCTTTTCTCCCTCGGCGCAGTCTGCATTCTCATTATTTCACTCTTTATTGCATCAAAACCGAAATCCGGCAAGTTCGGAGATCCCCTTTTGAACGCTCTGAAAGCAGACACAAAGACCGACTATGTAGTTTATGTTTTCTTCAAAGACAAAGGCCCTGACGCGGAAAAATATCTCCTTAACCAGACAGCCCTTGTGACCCAGCGCTCTCTCGAAAGACGCGCGAAAGTTCTGCCCCCCGATAAACTCGTGGGATTCGAGGATATTCCCGTCTTCGGCGGTTATGTGAACAAGGTTTCGGCGCATACTAACAAGGTAAGGCATATACTGAAATACGTCAACGCTGTCAGCGTTGAAGTTACAAAAGCGCAGATTTATAACATTGCGGATTATGATTTCGTCGAAAAGATAGACCTTGTTGAAACGATGGTGAGGAACAGAAACTGCGACGAAGAAACGACTTCCGCGACGGAAGATAACTTCGTGCAGCAGAACGATTACCCGCTTGTTGATTCTCTCAACTACGGCACAGGCCTGACCCAGATTTCGCAGATAAACGTTAACCTTGTCCACAACGACGGTATTTACGGACAGAAGGTTATGGTCGCGAACTTTGACAACGGACTTAGACAAAGAAACCATGAAGTGTTCACGACTTACCCGATGAACATATACAAGCAATACGATTTTCAGCTTCACGATACTACAGCCGGAAGAGTCGGCTCTGCTACATCGCACGGAACAAACACACTTTCTCTCGTAGGCGGTTATAAACCGGGGAAGATGATAGGACCGGCTTTCGGCTCTATATATCTTGTCGCGAGAACGGAAGTAGACACTTTTGAAAGACCTATAGAAATGGACAACTGGACGGCAGCAGCTTACTGGGCGGACAGCCTCGGTGCCGATGTCGTTACAAGCTCACTCGGATATCTTACTTTCGATACGGGTTATCCGAACTGGTCATGGACCGACATGAACGGACGCACTCTAGTTTCGACTCTTGCGGCAGTATGGCTGCAGAGACACGGCGTTCTCGTGTGCAACTCGGCCGGAAATTCCGGACAGACGACGCATAATACGCTCGGAAGTCCCGCGGACGCTGACAGTATCGTTACAGTCGGCGCCGTAACTTCGACAGGCACGATTGCTTCGTTCAGTTCCTGCGGACCGACAACCGACGTTCCTCCGAGAATAAAACCGGACCTTGACGCTATGGGAAGCGGTAATTACGTGGCTTCGACAGGCACGACATCCTCTTATTCAACAGGTTCGGGCACGTCTTACTCGTGTCCTCTTACGGCAGGGGTCTGCGCGCTTGTTCTTTCGGCCAACAGAAACCTGACACACATGCAGGTAATCGGAATAATGAAGAAGATGGCGAGCAATTATAGTTCGCCCAATAACGTTTACGGCTGGGGTATCATTAATGCAAAGACATCCGTAGATTCGGCAAGGAAGCTCGATTATCAGGCGCCTGTAATCGTTCATACACAGCCGTTTACAACAACGACGAACACGGGCGTAATAACCATGAAAGCAAAGATTACGGATAACGGAATAATAAGATACACCCGTACCGGTGAAGCCCCCAGGCTTTATTACAGAACTAAGGTCGGCTCGGGTAACTGGAGCGCTTACACGGGAGTTACACAGACGAGCATGAACCGCGACACTTTCTATTTCGCGATTCCGGGAAACGCTCTGGGAACAACCGTGCAGTACTATTTTGCCGCGCAGGATATCGCCCTGCCAAGCCCACTGGCTGTAACTCTTCCGGCGGGCGGCGGCGGGATAAATCCTCCGGGCTACAACGCTCCTTCGGCGCCGTTCCAGTATACTGTCGGCACGCCGTCTTCAATAAGCGGCAATGAAATACCAGTCGAGTATAAATTGTTCGACAATTATCCGAACCCGTTTAATCCGTCGACAACCATTAAGTTCTCGGTAAAAGAAAACAATTTCGTTACGCTGAAGATTTACGATATAAGCGGCAAGGAAGTAATGAAACTTGTGAATCAGCCGCTTACTGCCGGAACCTATGAAATCAAATGGGATGCGGCAAACTTCTCAAGCGGAATTTATTTCTGCTCCATTCAGGCGGGTAGTTTTAAAGACGTGAAGAGAATGACTCTGATCAAGTAAACAGATTTTGTATAAAAACAAAAAGGCTGCATGCTTCCGCATGCAGCCTTTTTTTATTTCAAAATTTAAAGTGCCTGTTATCCGGTATTCTTTTTGTCATCCCCGAAAGATCTTGTCGGGGATCAAGACGCCGATACCCCATTTCGCAGATTCCGGTATTGCTTCGTAATAATTCGATTTGTATTAGATTCCCGCTAAGAGCATGCGGGAATGACAAGGTAGAATTATTTTGTCTTCTTCAAAGCGTTGTAAACTGCTTTAATTGTTCGATCCAGCTCTTTCTTTCCGTGGCTTGCCGAAATGAAGCAGGCTTCGAACTGCGAAGGGGCGAGGTAAACGCCCTGATTCAGCATCTCCCTGAAATATTTCGCGAACTTTGACGTGTCCGATTTCTTTGCCGTCGCATAATCAGTGACGGGCGATTCGCTGAAGAATAGCGTGAACATCGAACCCGCGCGGTTGAGCGTGTAATTCAGTCCCAGTGACTTCATCGCGTTTCTGATTCCCTTTTCCAGATACGCGCTGCTCTTCTCGAGCTTCGCATAAAAGTTTTTGTCTTTGTCGATGATGCTTAACGTTTCGTATCCCGCCGCCATCGCAAGAGGATTTCCGGAAAGTGTTCCGGCCTGATATACAGGGCCGCTGGGTGATATCATGCTCATAATTTTTTTACTGCCGCCGTAAGCGCCGACAGGTAAGCCGCCGCCTATTACTTTTCCGAATGTTGAAAGGTCGGGTTTTATGCCGTAGATTTCCTGAGCGCCGCCTTTCACAACTCTGAATCCGGTCATGACTTCATCGAATATCAGAAGCGCCTTTTCGTTTTTGCAAACCTGTTTAAGTTCTTTGAGGAATTTCCTGTCAGCTCTGACACACCCCATGTTTCCGGCTATCGGCTCGATAAGGACTGCAGCGATCTTATTTTTGTTATCGCGGAAAAGTTTTTTCACGGACTTGATGTCGTTGTATGCAGCAGTAAGAGTGTCCGTCGCTACCGCTTTTGTTACGCCGGGACTGTCCGGAATGCCGAAAGTAGCGGCGCCGGAACCGGCTTTGATAAGAAATGAATCAGCGTGACCGTGATAGCAGCCTTCGAATTTAATTATCTTATTTCTTCCCGTGTACGCTCTGGCCAGCCTTATAGCGCTCATCGTTGCCTCGGTTCCCGAATTTACCATCCTCACGAGTTCTAGAGAGGGAACGAATTTCTTTATAAGCTTCGCCAGTCTGACTTCTTCAGCGCAGCATGCTCCGAAGCTCGTACCGTTCTTCGCAACAGAGTTAATCCTGTTTATTACTTCTTTTCTCGTATGCCCGAGAATCATGGGTCCCCACGAGCCGACATAATCGATGAATTTATTTCCATCCTCGTCGTACATGTAAGCGCCTTTGGCTTTGCTGATGTAGAGAGGATCGAGGCTCACAGATTTAAACGCCCTGACTGGGGAGTTGACACCGCCCGGTATATGTTTCACGGCTTCGGAAAATAATTTTATGCTCTTTGTATATTTCATTTTTTACCGTTTAAAATTCTGGACGCTTCAAGCGCGAAATAAGTTATTATCATATCGGCTCCCGCGCGTTTTATCGAATAAAGAATTTCCATCATCACGTTGTCGTGGTCTATCCATCCGTTTGCCGCCGCGGCTTTAACCATGCTGTACTCGCCGCTGACGTTGTAAGCGACAGTCGGCATTTCAAACCTGTCCTTTACTCTTCTAATAATATCAAGATACGAAAGCGCCGGCTTTACCATCACCATGTCAGCGCCTTCTTCAATGTCGAGCCTGACTTCTTCAACCGCTTCGTTCGAATTCCTGTAATCCATCTGATAGGTCTTCCTGTTACCGAACTTCGGCGCTGATTCCGCCGCTTCCCTGAAAGGACCGTAGAAACCTGAAGAATATTTTGCCGAGTATGCCATTATCGGAATATTTATAAATCCGTTGTCGTCGAGGCCCTTTCTTATCGCCGCAACCCTGCCGTCCATCATGTCGCTCGGGGCGATTATATCCGCTCCCGCTTTCGCGTGCGATACCGCTTCTTTAACGAGAAGTTCAAGAGTCTTGTCGTTGTTGACGTACGCGTCTTCCACGATTCCGCAATGGCCGTGCGAAGTGTATTCGCACATGCAGACATCCGTAACGATTACGAGGCCGGGCACATTCTTCTTAATTTCTTTTATTGCCTGCTGTATGATTCCGTTTTCGTCATACGCGCCCGAACCGACTTCGTCTTTGTGGTCGGGTATTCCGAAGAGTATGACCGCAGGAACGCCCAGCGCATACGCTTCTTTGCATTCCTTAACGGCATTGTCTATCGACATCTGATATATTCCCGGCATTGACGAAATTTCGTTCTTCACGTTCTTTCCGAATACCACGAAAAGGGGATAGATGAAATCGTCAGGACTGAGCGTTGTCTCGCTTACCATGTTTCTGAGAGTTTCCGAGAATCTCAGCCTTCTCATTCTTTTTTCCGGGAATTGTGATTTTGTTTCTGACATAGTTATAATAATTTATTTGTTAATCTCTGTTATTTTATCCGAGGTCGCGAACGCGTTCTTTATGCAGTCGCAGACCGATATGCCTTTGTAAAAATTGCTGCAGAAAAATAATCCTTTGTTGCTGTTCATGAAAGTCTCGATTTTATCCGTAACAGCGCTGTGGTTTTTTCCGTATTGCGGTATCGCCTTTTCCCACCGCATTATCCTGTGAAATACGTCCTTTCCGTTTAAGCCGATGATTGAATCGAGCTCGCCGTGCACGGTGTTAAGCGATTCCGCGTCGTCCATCTTCGTCATTTCGGGAGATCTTGAACCTCCGATGAAATTCGTAAGCAGGTGATGCGCATCGTCCGTTCTGTGTTCGAATATTATCGAACTCCAGAGCGAGCCGAGGAATTTTCTTTTTTCCTTTCCGGGAATCAGGAAACCGAAACCGTCGAGATTGAAGTTAACGTCTTTCTTAAGAAAAGCCGTGATTATTACGTTAACGGGCGGGTAGTAAATATCCGCGAGAGTCCGGGATAAGTCTTCGTCAATTCCTTTTATGAGCGGAGCGGCCGCGTAAGCAGGTATTGAGATAACAAGATTATCCGTCTCAATGCTTTTTGTTTCTCCGTTTACGGAATACGTTACCAGGCGTGAAACTCCGTTATTTGCGATTGAACTTACATTGCAGTTGAACTCTATATTGTCTTTCAGGTTTTCATAAAGCGAGTCGGTAAGTTCTTGCATGCCGTTTATAAAAGAAATCGTCTTTGCTGACTGTTTTGACTCTTCGTTTCGTTTCTTTCTTTCCTTTCTCGACTTGAACATGCCGCCTATAAGGCTTCCGTAATTCTGCTCAAGGTCGTAGAGTTTCGGGAAAGCGGTCTTTACATTAAGGTTCTCCGGGTCGCCGGCGAAAACTCCCGCAACGAATGGGTTTATCGCATAATCGAGAAATTCGTTTCCCAGTCTTCTTCTCGTGAATTCGGCAATTGTTTCCTGCGGATTGGATTTGGATTTAATGAACGGCTCTTTCAGTAACCTTAGTTTGGCTTTTCCGGAAAACAGTTTGGTTGAAAGAAAAGCTCCCGGCCCCATCGGCAGAGGCATTATCCTGCCGTTTCTCAGTATGTATCTTTTGTTCGAACTCTTTGACGCGAAAATTTTTCTGTCAAGTATTCCGAGCATATTCAGAAGTTCGTTGATAAGAGGCGTGGTTTCAAGCGTGCTGTTGGGCCCGTGCTCAACAAGATGTCCGTTGATTCTTTCCGTACGGATAGAACCTCCGTATGTGTCCGATTTTTCGATTACCCTGACTTCAATTCCTCTCTTCTTCAGAAGGTATGCCGTCGTAAGTCCTGATATGCCCGCGCCTATTATTGTAGTGTTCGCTTTTTCCAAAATATCCTCAGTTCAGATTCTTCATTACAAGATTTTTCAATGCCTTTATGAATAACGGAGAATCGTTAAGTCCTTCCGTGACGATGTATTTCTCCGCGCCCGCTTCCATAGCTTCTTTTCTGTATTCGATTCCGAGTTCAAAAAGGGTTTCAAGATGGTCCGAAACGAACGCAATGGGAACAACAAGAAGATTTTTATACCCTTCGTTTATTGTTTCCTTTATCACATCCGGCGTCGCAGGTGTCAGCCATTTCTGCGGTCCGACTTTCGACTGCCAGCAGAGTTTGTAGTTTGTCAGTCCCCGTCTTTTCGCCACTGCATCCACGGTTTTCCGTATTTCAGAGGAATACGGATCGCCCTGCCTGACGAGTTTCATCGGCGTGCCGTGCGCGCTGAAAAGAACGAAGACGTCCTTTTGTTTTTCTTCGTCAAACTTCCTGAACCCTACGTCAATCCTGTTGATTATCGAATCGACGTAATCTTCGTTATCGAAATAATTTCTGATAAGCACTGTTTTGTTCCTAAGGTCCGGATATCTGGAAATTGCGCGTTTCCATTCGTTGTAACTGGAGCCTGTTGTCGAAGAAGAATACTGCGGATAAAGAGGAAGCAGAATCACTTTCCTGAAGTCTCCTTTGAGTATTTCCTCAACTGCCTGATGAGTGAACGGCCGCCAGTATCTCATCGCGATAAAAACCTTCGCGTCAATTTCTTTGTTGAGCTCCGCTTCAAGAAGTTCGGCCTGAAGTTTTGTCAGCTCGTATATCGGCGATTTGCCGCCTATCTCATTGTACTGTTCAACTATTCTCGGGGCTCTTTTGCTTGAAATTGTGCGGGCCAGCCGCCGTCTGAACAGAAAACTCAACGGGAAATTAATTATATCCGGGTCGTTGAACAGGTTGAACAAAAATGGTTCAACGGCCGCCTCCGAATCAGGCCCGCCGAGGTTAAAAAGTACTACCGCGGTTTTGTTTGTGCTCATACTGTCTTTGAAAAAATTGGTTTCTCTTTCATTAGTTTGTCAAGATAAGCGTCAAAGCACATTGCGATGTTCCTTATTATCAGTTTCCCCGATTCGGCGATGCGGATGAAACCGCCGTCATCGGTTATCAGTTTGTCTTCATCGAACTGTTTAAGCTGCTTTAACGATTCCGCGAAGTATTCATTAAAGTTTATGTCAAATTCTTTTTCTATTTCCTTTTTATCGACTTCCAGGTGACACATAAGGTCCATGATGACTTTCTTCCTTATGTGGTCGTCTTTAGTCATTCTGTAACCCGAGAAAACCGCAAACTCTCCGTTGTCGATTTTCTCGTAATAGTTTTTAAGGTCTTTGTGATTCTGGGCGTAAATGTCCCTGAACTGGCTTATCGCCGACATTCCGAAAGCGTAAACGTCGCAGCCCGCTTTGGTGGAATAACCCTGAAAATTCCTGTACAGAGTCTTGTTCCTTTGCGCGACTGCGAGCTCATCGTCCGGTTTGGCGAAATGGTCCATCCCCACATACCAGTATCCCGCGTCAATCAGCTTATTAATGGTCATCTCGAGTATGCGCAGCTTTTCTTCCGGCGTCGGCAGGTCTTCGGGTTTTATAAGGTTCATATGTTTCTTCAGCCAGGGGACATGAGCATAATTGAACACAGCTATCCTGTCGGGCGATATTTCGATTACCTTGTCCAGCGTTGTCTCAAAAGTCTTGTACGTCTGGAAAGGAAGCCCGTATATTAAGTCGAGATTGATGCTCTCGAATCCGAGTTCTCTCGACCAGTTGATTGCGTCCATTGTAATGTTCTCGGGCTGAATCCTGTTCACCGCTTTCTGCACATCTTCGTTAAAATCCTGAACGCCCATGCTTATCCTGTTGAATCCGCAGTCGCGGAACGCCTTCATGTGCTCATAGGTAAGCCCGCGCGGGTCTATTTCAACGCTCGCCTCTATGTCTCCGGCAAATGTAAAATTATTCTTTATATGCATCCCTACCTGCCGGATTTCGTCAGGGTCAAGATAAGACGGCGAACCGCCGCCCCAGTGAAGCTGCGAGACTTTCCTTTTCCCGGATATATAATTTAAAGCCAGATCGATTTCCTTAATAATATATTCGTTGTACTTTTTAATATTTTCCCTGTCGCGTGTGACAAGCATTGTGCACCCGCAGAAGTAACAAAGCGTGTCGCAGTAAGGAAAATGCATGTACAGAGAAAGGTCCGCGGAGTCTTCAGCTTTGTTCGTGTCTATGATTTCCTGCCTGAAATGTTCCGCCGTGAAATCGTGCGAGAACATCGGAGCCGTCGGATACGAAGTGTATCTCGGTCCCTGCTTGTTGTATTTCGTCATTAACGAAATATCCGTGTTTTTGAACTGCGGCATATTAATGGTATTTAAAACTTTCTTCTTTGATAAATTTTACGAGAGCTTTGATGTTTTCAACCGGAGTCCCGGGAAGAATCCCGTGTCCGAGGTTGAATATGTGCCCGCCGTCTTTTCCAATCTTATCGAGCACCTTTCCTGCTTCAGTAACGATCTTCTTTTCATCCGATAAAAGTATTACCGGGTCCATGTTTCCCTGAAGGACTTTTGAGCTTCCGAGTATATCTTTTACTTTTGATAAATCGGATTCCCAGTCAATGCCGACGACGTCGCAGGGCGAACTCTTCATAACCTCAAGATTTCTGATTCCTCTCGGAAAAGCTATTACCGGTATTTCTTCTGTCTTTATCGCTGATATAATCTCGTTTATGTACCGGAGTGAAAACTCCTCGTAATAATCCGGCGGAAGCACCCCGGCCCAGCTGTCGAAAATCTGTATCGCATCGCATCCCGCTTCTATCTTGCCTTTCAGATACTCTATGACGGACTTTGTGATTTTTCCGAGAAGTTTGTGAGCAGTCACCGGCTCTTTGAAGATAAGAGTTTTTATCTTTTCAAAATTCTTCGAACCTTTTCCTTCGACCATATAAGCGGCGAGTGTAAACGGGGCGCCTGCGAAACCGATAAGCGGAACCCTGCCGTCCAGCTGCTTTTTGGTCAGCTTTACCGCGTCGTACACGTATTTGAGCTTGTCAGCTATTCCTGTCGTTGTTAATTTTTCTATGTCGCCGGTTCCCGTAACGGGATTGTCGAACGACGGACCTTTCGATTCGATTATCTTCAGGCTCAACCCCATGGCTTCCGGAACAACCAGTATGTCCGAGAATATTATCGCGGCGTCAAAACCGATTATGTCTATGGGCTGAACCGTTATTTCAGCCGCGAGCTCGGGCGTCTTGCACATAGTCAGGAAATCGTGTTTCGCTCTGACCGCCCTGTACTCGGGAAGGTATCTTCCCGCCTGCCTCATCACCCATATCGGTGTGCGTTCGGTCTTTTCATTCCTGCATGCTCTTAAAAATAAATGTTCACTCATTAAAATATTTTATAATTTCGTTTGCTAATTCTTCCGATGAATATTTTTCAGGCATTATTCCTGCAGTCAGTCCCAGGGATTCCGCCTTCTTCTTTGTCGTCTCCCCGATTACCGCAACTGCCGTATTTCTTTGCTCAAAGCGTTCAAAGAACACGAAGAAGTTTTTTACGGCCGACGGACTGAAGAAAACAATACAGTCAACCTCTTTCCTGTTCAGCATGTTTCTTACCTCGTCAATTCCTTCTTTGTTTCGGGGCAGCAGCGTCTCATATACAATTATTCCGTCGACGTAAGGCAGTGAATCCGGAATCCTGTTCATCCCCGATTTTCCTTTCGGGAAAAGGTACTTCCCGTTCCTGTTCTTTCCGGTCAGCATTGCGGCCAGACCTTCTGAATCTGTTTTCACGGGCACTGCTTCGCACTCGTAACCTGCTTTTTCAATAAGGGCTTTTGTCTTTTCCCCGACCGCGTAAATTGCACAGTTTATCTTTATGCCTTTTTCGGCCGCTCTACCGAGAAAAATCTTTACTGCATTCCCGCTCGTGAAGATAAGGCCGTCGTAATCGTTTATCTTTTCAAGTCTTTCGTTGGTTTCCGAAAAATCCTCAACTGGCGCGATTTCAATCGTCGGAAAATTTACAACCTTAAAATTGTTTTTCCCGAGAATGCTTTCGAATTCATCGCCGCCGCCCGAAGGCCTTGTATTAAGGATTATTTTTTTCATTTGTCTGTTACCGGTGTTCCGTCCGGAGTTATGCTGAAGTATCAGATTCCTTTGCGGATATCGTCAAGAATTTTCTTGCCGCCTTTCTCAAGGATTATTTTGCCCAGATCTTCGCCCGCCTTAACCGGTTCGTTCAGACCGGCTGTGAGTTCGGCTTTTATCACTTCACTGCCGTCGATGCTTCCCACCATACCTTTTATATTTATCATTCCGTTTTCGGCATTCGTGAAAACTCCAATGGGTATCTGGCATCCGCCCTCAAGCGCGTGAAGGAAAGCCCGCTCGGCTTCGACGCACATTCTTGTGTCGTCGTGGTTAAGCGGTCTGAAAACCTCCAGGGTTGTTTTGTCTTCCGTTCTCGCTTCTATGGCAAGCGCTCCCTGGCTTACGGCCGGAAGCATTATATCTTCTCCGATTACCTCTTTAACGTAGTGTGCGAGTCCGAGCCGCTTCAGACCCGCGTATGCGAGTATGAGGCCGTCGTACCCGTTCTCTTCAAATTTTTTCAGCCTGGTGTTTACGTTTCCCCTGATATCTATGATTTCAAGCCCCGGGTTCATGTGCAGAAGCTGGCATTTCCTCCGAAGGCTTCCTGTGGCTACTTTCGCGCCTGCGGGAAGGTCCTTCAAAGAATCATATTTGTTCGAAATGAAAGCGTCCTGCCTTGCCTCTCTTTCCGGAACCGCCGCGATGCAGAGTCCTTCGGGCAGCGATGTCGGCAGGTCCTTCAGACTGTGCACGGCGAAATCGATTTCACCGTTCAGCAGCGCGTCCTCTATCGCTTTCGTGAATAATCCCTTGTCGCCGATTTTCGACAGCGATATGTCAAGTATCTTGTCGCCCTGCGTCTTTATTATCTTTATCTCGATCTCAATTCCCGGATGCAGCTCTTTTAATCTGCTGCATACCCAGTTTGTCTGCCAGAGCGCGAGCTCGCTTCCTCTTGTTCCTGCTTTAATCTTCAATTATGTCTCCGTGCGTTAATACGTCGTTTTGAATTTTGTTTAGTCTTTCCATCAGCCGGTTATGACTGCTTATTTCGTCCGATGTGAACGAATCTTCGTTTTCCATCAGCGCCTTGTGCACAGTCGAAATATTGTGCGCGAGGTTTTCCCTCAGGCGTATAATCCTGTGTTTCGCCGCGTTTCCGTTGACCGAATTCTTCAGAATGTGCTGAATCGCGGGCAGGAAAGGGATTGAATAATACCATACGAGAAACTCAAGAAGTTCCTGGCTGATTATTTCCCTGACCTCGGGAATTATTTTCATTCTCTTTTCGTAATCGGAATTCACTATGTCTTCAAGATCGTCTATGTTCTTGAGGAATACGTTGTCCAGCGTATCAATTTTCGGGTCGATGTCGCGCGGTATTGCGATGTCGATTATAAGCATCGGCAAGTCCATTCTGTCTGAAATGATCTTTTTCATGTCGTTGTATAAAAGGACGTAATCCTTGGAACCTGTCGAACTTATTATGATATCAGCTTCCGGTATCCTCGACTTGAAATCCGCGAAATCGACAACTTCCGATTCAAACTTATGTACCTTGTTAAGGTCGTCAAGCATCTTTTCGGCGTTTTCCCTGGTTCTGTTCGTGACAATTATCTTCTTGACGTCTTTGCGAATAAGGTTCTTGGCTGTAAGTTCCGCCGTTTCTCCGGCGCCGATCACCATGACGGTCTTGTCTTCAAGGCTTCCGAAAATCTTAAGAGCAAGCTCGACGGAAGCGAAACTTACAGAAAACGCGCCTTCGTAAAGAGTCGTTTCGTGTCTCACCCTTTTACCCGTGTGCAGCGCTTTCTGGCAGAGCATGTTCAGAAGTTTGCCTGTCGATTTGTTGTGCTGGGCGATCTGAAACGATTCTTTCAGCTGGTGCATTATCTGCACGTCGCCCACGATAAGCGAATCGATGCTCGTTGCGACCTTGAAAAGATGATTCGCGGCTCCGCAGGTGGCGTATTCAAAGAAATGCTCCGATTTCGTTATATCCCCCGCGTTCTTGAAATCTATTATCGTTTTCTTTACAAGCTCTTTGTCGAATTTCTCGCGGTCAGCTACGCAGTAAATTTCCGTGCGGTTGCACGTTGAAAGAATCATGCATTCGTCGAGTATACCCTTGAATTTGTTAAGTACGTCGGGAAGCTCGGAATTGCTCACGCTTAACCGCTCCCTCACTTCAAGAGGAGATGAGCGGTGATTGACCCCGACAGAAAATATGAAAGGATGTTCCGTGCCGCCGCTCATATCAATAGAAGTTATGGAAACTTTTCAGAAAAATATTTACGAACATCATCGAAAGCACGGAAAACACAGAACCCGCGAAGGCGAGCTTCATTAAAGTGTTTATCTTAAACCTTTTCGTGATTATCCCTATGTAACCGCCCAGATAAAGCAGCCATATTATCGTTGATGAAATAAGCTTAGGATCGAGGTAAGAAAAATTGTCTATAGCCTTCGGCAGCCATACAAATCCCTGGACTATTGTAAACGTGAAGAATATGAAACCGAACGATATTGCGGACCTCGTGAGCGAGCTCAGGAGTTTCAGCGACGGCAGTTTCTTGAAGAATGAATCAACCTGGTTTTTCTTGATTTTCCTGTACAGGCGGAGATATAGAAATCCGTATATGCCGGAAAGTATTATTCCCGAGTAACCTATTATTGCCGCGGATACGTGAATCCCGAGAACCCATGTTTTAAGAACAGGATTTATCTCTTTAAGTTCTTCTATGAACGAAAAAGATATAACCTCGAGCAGTCCCGCGATAACGAGTATGAAAAACCCCGTATCAGTCTCTTTTGTTTTCAGCTCGATGTACAAATAAGTAAGCACTATGCCGAACGACATAAGCGACATTATCTCGAACATTGTCGTTATGGGAGCGTGGCCGTATGCGCTTATCCGGAAAATAAAATAAAGCAGGTTGAGCACGACAAGCGATACCAGAATTATCTTTTTGACAATCTCCAGCCGTCGCGGCTTGTCGCTCGTTTTTTTCCAGAACGTGTAGCCGTATACTATGATGCCCGCAAAATAAAAATGCAGCATCAGGATGCTCACTATGTTAATCAGGGATACCAGTTATATTTTTATATTTAAAAATTGAATGCCTACAAAAAAAAGATATGCCCCCGAATTACAAGACATATCCTGCAATACAAATATAATAAACATCGCAGACCCTAACAATCCGATTCGGTGTCTGTACATATAACAATATAAACATCAATATAATTACAGGTTTATGCCGAAAGACCGGTAAATCATTAATGCCGGATTGAAAATTCAAAAGCCCGGCTCTATACGTAAGGCTTTTCAGGCTCCCAAGGTTTGAAAACGACCGCTGCGAGCCGGAAAGAGGGGCGGCAGAATTTCATGTACCCGCGGAATACCCCTTAAATACAGACAAACCCTCTTTTGGGCGGAGTTTTAAGTCCGAGAGCTTTATCCGGAACCCCGTTTTTAACGCAGGAAAATAAAACGGTATTCGTTCGTCGCGTCAATTCGTCGCTCGTCACAAAATATTGTCGTAAGTCTCATTTTTATTCATTTGCCGAAAGAATCTTTTTAATTTGCATGTGAAGTATTCATTTCACGGGCTGAGGAAACAAACAAATGCATAACTGCTTTGAAGACTGTTCTTCTCGACCATAATAGGGGAATTTTTCTCAGCCCTTTTTTTGATAAGTATACGGGACTATCGGGTGGAGTTAAGAAACATGAAAACAATCTGCGTAGACGAAAAATTAATAGTAGTAGAATGTCTTGAAACAGGAAACGAAAAATGCTGTGAATGCAGCCACTACCAGAACTGTCATTTTGTAGCACACGACAGCAGAGGAGTGCTGATCACTGCGCTTGTATCCCTGGCACTGTTAGTCTCGGCCGTTGTGTTCCTTGGAGCGGTTTTAATCTGAGAAGTGAGATAGTTTTTTCATAGCCAAATACCCTATAAATCTGATTATGACCCCATAATTAGGTTTAAAAAATGCCGTTGAGAGACGGCATTTTTTTATGCCCTCAATCGATGAATTTCAAGCATTGTTACTTAGTTTCATCCCTAATACCAAGGTTCACTATATACGACTCGTTCCCAAAGAGGACTTTGGAACGAGAGATATAAGTACGTTTTTTCCTTGTTCCAAGAAAAGTTTTACAGCTTTGTTATGCTCTTCCTGAATTTCCTGCTGTAGCGCTGGCTGATCACGAAGAAGTCTTTTACCTCCTTCAGAAAAACGCGGTGAGAATAATTAAACCACCTTTCCACTTTCTCTATGTATTCGGTGTTTATTATCGTCGAGCGGTGTATTCTCATGAAATGCTCTTTGGGAAGCCTGTTTTCCCATGCCTTGAGAGGTTTGCGTATCGTGTAGGTCTTGTTGTCTTTTGTGTATACTTTTGTGTAATCCTTCGAAGCGGCAAGATAAAGTATGCTGCTGATTTTTATGAAATCGGACTTGCTGTGGTCGGAAAGAAATATGTTCTCTTCGTATTTCAGGTTTTGCTTCCTGTCGTCAAGTTTCAGTATCTTAGAAGATTCTTCCTGCTGTATTTTGTTCTTCAGCTCTTCTATAAGCTCTTTTTCTGCTTTCTGTTTGCCGGCAAGACTTTCTCTTTTATGAAATTGTATGTCTATGGCGTTCAGTATCTCATCCCGTGTAAAAGGCTTCGTGATGTAATCATCTGCGCCCAGTTCCATTCCCTTGCGCATATCCTGCCTTTCTGTTTTTGCTGTGAGGAATATAAAAGGCGGAGGGTATTTCCTGGTAATCTTTCTTATTCTGGACAGGACCTCGTATCCGTCAAAATTCGGTATCATTATATCGCAAAGTATAAGGTCGTACCGGGCGTTCTCAATCTCTTTAACCGCGGAAAGCCCGTCGATTACTTTTGTCACCTTGTATCCCTCGCTTTCAAGGATCAGGGCTATGTTCTCCCTTAATGATTCGTCGTCTTCAACGAGTAAAATGTTTTTTGGCATAATCAAATTTAAGATTTTAATAAATATATGTCAAAGTTTATTTTAATATCGTCGCTCCCTATAATGATTTTGCCTCCGTAAAGTTCCGCTATTTTTACCGCAATTGAAAGCCCTAATCCGGAACCCTGCTGTTCCCTGAACTTGCGCTCGAACTGCATGTGAGGCATTATGTTCATAATCTGTTTCTTTGTCATTTTGCTTCCTTCGTTGGATACTGATATGATCACGAATCTGCCGCTTTCCTTTGTTTTTATTTTAACTTTATTTCCTTTTATCGAAAACTTGAATGCATTGTCCAGTATTTCGTCGGTCAGTTTTATGAAT
Source organism: uncultured Ignavibacteriota bacterium (assembly GCA_903831845.1). GTDB lineage: Bacteria > Bacteroidota > Ignavibacteria > Tepidaquicellales > Tepidaquicellaceae > CAIKZJ01. The sequence continues at coordinate 11,340 of CAIKZJ010000134.1, read as the reverse complement.
GATTCAAGCGACATTATTACTTCGAAATCCTCCGCGCTGACACTCAGATCCCTTATCCTGTCGTAGTGTTTCGCCTTTTCCGCAGCGGACTGATTGAGAATTCCGGCTATCTTGCTTACGCGCTCGTTTCCGAGCTTCACAAGTTTATCGGGATTTGCCGAAATCAGTTCCAGCCTTGCCACATAGAGAAAATTTTCAATCAGCCTGTGAAGCCTTTTGCCGGACGCATATATACCCTCCGAGAATTCCTTTATCTCCAAATAGGAATAACTCTGCGGCTTGTCCGCCATAAGCCTTGAAAATCCGAGTATTCCCGTGAGCGGCGTACGCAATTCGTGCGGAAGAGAAGTTTCAAGACTGCGCGTAAGGTCCTTCAGACGGCTGTTGTTGTGTTCGTATTTCTCCATCCTCAGGCTTACAGAGTTCAGGAGGTCCTTTATTGAAAACGGCTTCGTTAAGTAATCGTCCGCACCGGTGCCCATACCTTTCCTTATGTCGACAAGATCGGCTTTGGCCGAAAGAAAAAGAAAAGGAATTTCCGCCGTAAGCGGATTTTGCTTAAGGTAATGAATAACTTCGTATCCGTTCATTTCCGGCATTAATATGTCGCAAATTATTATATCCGGAAGGTTGTGAACCGCGGCTTGATAACCCGATTTTCCGTTTTCCGCCTGAAGGACCCTGTATCCTTCTTCCGTAAGGATTTCCGATATATTTTCCCTTACACCCGGATCATCTTCTATAACAAGTATTTTTTTCCCCATCTATAGTTATTTGTTTCTTAATTCGAGCGTGAATATTGTGCCTTTTGGATTATTCTTTCTGAAACTTATTGTTCCGTCGTGCATTTCCGCGACCTCCTTTACGAGCGACAGCCCTATACCGGTCCCCGGAATCAATTGCGCGTTTGCGCCCCTGTAAAAAGCTTCGAAAAGTTTTTCCCTGTCCGATTCTTCTATTCCGATTCCCTCATCGGCGATTTCGAACTTTATCACGCCGTTTCCGCCTTCGACGCTCACGCGTATCGTGCTCTTATCCTTCGAGAATTTCCCGGCATTGTCAAGAAGATTGTTAATCGCCTGTGTAATTAGTTTCTGGTCAAGTTCGAATGCGTTGTCGTTATATTTGTACTTATAAGCCACCTTGAACCTGTTGAGGTTTCTTTCTTCGAAATCGGTAATAATGTTTCTGCATAATTCGTCAGGATTCAAAGGGATTCTGTTAAAAGTGATTTTACCGGCTTCCGCCTTGCTGAAGGAAAGTATGTTGTTTAGCATCATGGTCATGTTGCTGACAGAAGTCTTTATTTTCCTCAGATGATGCCCCCTTTTTTCCTCGGTCCAGGACGAACCGTAATATTCAAGCAGTTCGGTCGAGGAAAGTATCGAAGCAAGCGGAGTTCTGAATTCGTGTGACGCCGTGCTTATGAACGAGGATTTCAGTTCATTGAGATTCTTTTCCTTTTCATAAGCGTTCTTAATGTCTTCTTCAGCTTTCTTTCGCAGCGTTATGTCCCTCGCAACGGATAGTATCTTGAAAATGTTTCCGTCATCATTTCGTACCGGGGAGAGTATTACTTCCAGCCAGACTATGTTTTCATCATTTCTTATAAACCTCGCCTCGAAAATATGGGTTGACGTATTTTCAATAACATTCCGGTCGATGAGTTCGGTCAGCTTGTGCCTGTCTTCCGGATACATTATGCTTTCCGGCAAAGTGTTGAGTATTTCGGATTCCGAATAACCAAGCATTTGCTTTACCGAAGGGCTTACAAATTCATATCGTGTATCCAGAGAATGAAGGCCTATAAGGTCCTGTGAGTTGTCGGCAAGAAATCTGTATTTCTTCTCGCTTTCCCTTACCGCCGATTCAGCATTGGTTCTTCTGGTTATATCCCTCACGATTGTAAGTATCTTGTTCTCGCTTCCGAATGACAGGATTCTCGTTTCAAAGTATTTCCACTGGTTCGTTCTCCTGCTTTTAACGCTGTACTCATAAAGCTGTGTTTCCTTTGTCCTCTCGGCCTCGCGGGAAAGTTCGAGAAATTTTTCCGCAATGTCACCGGGAAGCACGTTCTTAATGTTTTTTCCGATAAGGTTCAGAGGCTCGGAGTACAAATCGGATTCCGAAGGAATGTGGTAATCTGTATAATTTCCTTCCGGGGTCATTATAAACATCATGTCAGGTATCAGACCGATAAGCGCCTTGTTCCTCGATTCGCTTTCTTTGAGGAATTCCTCAATCTGTTTTCTTTCCGTTATGTCGACGTGTGTGCCGACCATGCGGAGCGGCTTTCCGGCCGAATCGTATTTCATTATCTTTCCTCTGTCAAGAATCCAGATGTATTTGCCGCACTTGTGCAGTACCCTGTGTTCGTTTAGGTAGTAAGGCTTTCTTCCGCTTATATGGTCACTTATGTCGCTTTTTACTTTTTCTATATCGTCGGGGTGTACCCTGGATTCCCAGGTCTCAAGATTGTTTTCCAGTTCGTTCTCATTGTGCCCGAGCATTTCCTTCCATCGTCTTGAGAAAAATGTTTCGTTTGTCACGAGATTCCAGTCCCAGAGTCCGTCGCCGTTTCCCTCCAGAGCATATTTCCATCTTTCTTCGCTTTTCTTCAGCGCTTCTTCGAGCTCAATCCAGTCTGTTACGTCCCTGCTGATTCCGAATATTACGTCCTCGTTATTCCATTTTCCGAGTTTTACTTTCGTGTCCACCGGAATCACTTCGCCGAATTTCGTTATCAGGGGCACCGTGCATACTTTCAGATTGCCTTTCAGCATTTCACCTACTACCTGAAGAGCCTCGTCCCTTCTTTCGGGGATGTGTACGACCAGAACATTCTGTCCTATGAGTTCCTTTTCGGAGAACTTTAGTTTATTCGTAACCGCTTCATTTACTTTGATGATGTTTCCGCTCTTGTCGAGAACAAAAAGCATATCCTCAATGGTGTTGAAAAATGAGTTCAGGTTGTGCTCGTTCTGAATCAGGTTTTCAAGCATCATCCTTCTCTGCACAGCTCCGGCAAGCTGGTCGGATATCGAGCGGAGCAGGTCTTGCTGCATTTTTGAAATTGTTTTCCTTTTCCTGCTCTTTACGTTAAGCGCCCCTATAATTTTATCTTCGGTTTTAATCGGAACGCTCGCCAATGAAAGGATTTCGAAATTTCCGGAGGCCTCGGGATTTATCAGGTGGTAATTGTCCGTGAAGATCGGTATGCCATCCGCAAAAATTTTGTTGTACGGCTCTTTTGAAACATCGACCGATTTGATTTCTTCGATGTGCCCGCTCTTGATGCCCGTGTGATACGTAAGTTCGGCCGTGTCCGAATTTGGATTCAGCACGTAAATGCCGCCGCCGTCGAATTCGAGCAGTTCGAGAGTCTTGTTTATTACGTTGCTGAATATCTCGTTAAGATCCGTTGTCTGATTTGCGGAAATTATTATCTGGTTGAGTATCCAGAGTTCCTTTGCCTTGTTGAAATATTTTTCCTCGGTTCTTTTCTGTTCTATGTATAAAGCGAGAATGTTCGCAACGGACCTCAGCAGGTTAACCTCGGTCTCATTCCATATTCTCTCGGTCTTTATATCGTCGAAACCTATGAACCCCCAGAAGAACTTGTCGACAAAAAGCGGAATGGCCAGAAGCGATTGTATTTTCTGCGGTTCAAGTATCTCTCTTTCCGGGTCGGGAAAATCTTTGACCAGACCGTTGACGGCTTTACCGTTGATCATGAGCGACTGCCATCTGGGAATGTACTTATAATCGAAATCCTGCAGGTCCGGATTATCCATTTGAGAATCGGACGGGTTCTCGCACCATTCGAAAGTCTGACTCGTTAAAAACCTTCCCTTATCGTCCTTGTGGTTCTCGAATATGTACACGCGGTCAACCATAACGGCTTCGCCAATGATCTTAAGCGATTTATTTACCGAAGTGTTAAGGTCTGCGATGGTCAGAAGGTTCTCCGTGGATTTCGCAATTGCCGAAAGAATCTTGTCTTTTCTTTCAAGGGACGCGTAAGCCTTGTTTTTTCCCGAAACACGGCTGGCGACAAAAAGCATTTTATTTCCGTCTATAACCGTAACCGAAGCCTTGAAAGGACATTCTTCGCCGTTTTTTGAATGAATGAAATCAAAAACAACCCTTCCTGTTTTTCCTGTAATATTATCCGATGCGGAAATGTAAGCTTTGGATATGTCTGCAGGGAAAACGTCGGAGATAAATTTCCCGTTCACCTTTGCGGCTTTCGGAAGTCCGGAGTCCCCGAAACAATCCCTGAAGTCGAGGATTTTTCCCGAGTTGTCGAGAATTGCAATAAAACACGGCGCTGAATGGTCCGCTCCGTTTTCCGCATCCCCCGCCCGGGTTTTCTTTGTAAGTTTTCCTTTGGACCCTTTTCCGTTATCCTTCAGAAAAAGTTTTTCGGAAATTTTTTTCCTGCTTTCGCGCGAATCAATTGTCTCCCGGCTTGTTGTTTCCTTTTTCATGCTGTAACCCGTTAATGGTTGATAAAACAAAACTAATTAAATCGCGTTGTATTAACTACCGATTGTCTGTAAGCGAAGATTATTTAAGATAAACGCAAAGTAAACGTGATAAGCGAGTGTATTATTAATGGCAAAACAAACTGTTTTAAGGCATCTGTGTGAACTGACGTATGCAAGCGTTATATATTATACACGAAAGATAAATGCAACCGGATGGAATGCCGTTTGTGATTTTTATTCTTTTGTCAATTCGATAATTTAATATAAATAAAATCCGCAATGTCACCATTTGAATCTGAAGAATACATACTGAACTCGGAAGATGTCGATACGAACAAGAACCTTACGGTAACGGCTCTGTGCGCGTATATGCAGAACCTGGCAGGAAGGGCTGCCGAGAAAAGAGGTTTCGGCTATTCGTTCATGCTGAAAAATAATTTCGTCTGGGTTCTCGCAAGGATAAGGGGAAAGATAAGATCGTGCCCGAAATGGAATGAAAAAGTTAAACTTCTTACGTGGGTGAAGGGTATAGACAAGCTCAAGTCCGACAGGCATTTCACTCTTTACGACGGCAATGAAAACGAAATAGCCGGCATAATAACCGAATGGTCAATAATAGATTTTGTAAGAAGGCGTCCGCAGGTTATAGAAAAGTATGTCGACAGCTCCAGAGCGCTGGCCGACAGGTCGGCCGATGTCGAACCGCCCTCAAAAATTCCCCCGCTTGCAGAACCGCAAATGGCGGGAGAGAGAAAAATAGTTTACAGCGACATCGACATGAACGGACACGTGAGCAATGTAAAATACGTTGAGTGGTTCCTTGACACTTACGAATATGAATTTCTTCAGGGAAATATTATTGAAGAATTCGAAATGAACTTCCTTTCTGAATGCCGTTACGGAGAATCTGTAAAGATTTTCAGGCAGGAGGAGGGTAACATACATTACGGCTCCGTCATAAGGGATTCCGACAATAAAGAGGTCTTCAGGATAAAACTGACGTGGCGCGCGCTTTAATAGCAATTTTTGAGAGAAATTGAGGATTTCAAATTGTAAATTGTAAAATAAAGAACACAAAATCTAAAACATACCGGTTTACCCATTTTTAAGGCCGTATCTAAAAAGCAAAACGCCGGAATCATTTCGGAATCCGGCATTTAAAATCCTATCATTTACTATTGAAGATTAAAAATTCATTTACGAAGTCTATTTTATTTTTTTGTCGTCAAACGTATTATGTTCCGTAATACCTTTGACTTTCTGATTATAAAGCATCATAGAATATTTAATGATTTTGCCCGGAGTCGACATTATAGCCTCAATAAGTTCCTTTTGTTCGTTTATTTTTTTATCTGTATTGACCTCGTAATATCCCGATGTCTTCAGGTATATTTCGTTTTTTGTCATTTCAAATTCCGGAGGTACGTCGTAGTAAATATTCGCGGTGTTTCCCACGAGAAGCATATTATAATAGTTCTTATCCCTGCTTCTGATTGCGTCTTTAAAATCGTTTCCTTCCCCGTCATTCGCGTAAACGGCGTCAAGTTCCCTGATGTTTTCATTATCTATTTTTTCATAATCGTATATTAATCCCAACCTGTCAATTTTCCAGTAACCCGCAGGAGGATTAAGTGTGAATTCCACATAATTATCCGTAACATTATCTAGCGGCAGTTTTATGATTTTATCTTCATCGAGAAACGGACCTCCCGCGGGAATATATGTTCTCGTCCTGTATGAACCGTCTTCAAGCAGGTTCACCTTCAGCGTGTACAGTTCTTCTCTTTCCATAAAACTGTAAAGTTTGCTCATTTCAAAATCGCCGGAATTAATATTTTTGTACCAGTCGTCCACTTTATTGCCCCTTAACTGAAGCATAGCCTTAATCATATAAGAACCCCACAACGCAGTACCGCAATTGATGAACAGTAAAGCGTTTTTAGCTCCTTCGGGTTTTGGAAAACGGAACTTCAGGTTGTGTTTTTCTACGATGCCTTTAAATGAAGTATCGTACGGCATTTGAGTCTGCCATTTTATATCATCTTTGTCGGTGAAAAACGCGCTTACGTCACTTCCGCTTTCATCAATAACAGAAACCGGCGGTATAATTTTGTCATAAGTGAAAAATCCGCCTTCAGGGTCAGGAGTTACCGACTTGTTCTCATCATGAGGAATAAGCAGTAGTTTAATTTCGTCCAGGAACTGTTTCTCGTCTGCTTCGTTTCTTACAAGCAGTTTGAATTTTCCGCCTGATGGTTTCAGGTTTTCCAGCCTCGAATAATCCGTACGACTTAAACCGCTGCAAATAGCGCCGCCCAGCGGTTCACCGTCAAAGACGTATTTGTTTCCGTCGAATGTATAAACAAACGGGCATGATTGTTTTGCCGCGAGGATAATTATGAATATCAACGCAACAAATCCTGTAATTATTCCCAAAACCGTTAAAATAGTCAGACCAACTTCAAACTCCGTCTTTTTGACATAGATATCCAGTACATCATTGATTGGGATTGTTCTTTTTGTTTTATGTCCTACCGATACCTTTGAATACGTGATAACAGTATCGTATATGCCTGGTTTGTCAGATCTTTTTATGTTAACAAATTTTCCTTCGATAGTAGAATCCTCACGCATTAATTTCAGGGATTTGGCGCTGTCGTCATATACAACCTCATAATCTTTTGTATCCACCTTCGTGCCGTTTTTTAATACAATCGATATTATTTTCAGGTTGCCGTTTTCAGGGTTGGAATTAGTGTACTCCAGATTTTCTTTGGGATATTTGTAAGTGCTGGTGGTGTGGCACCCAATCTCTGAAATAATAAAACACGCTATGAGTACAAGATTAACGAATGCAATACCCGTTTTATTGGCGGGTTTGTTGAACAGTTTGAAAAACATAATACCTCCGGTTTATATTTTATAATGAAATACCTCCGTCAACTACGATGTTCTGACCGGTTATCCAGTCTGATTTTCCGCCGATTAGAAAATCCACAGCGTTTGCAATATCCTCCGGCGTTCCGATTCTTCCAAGCGGTGTTTTTACCTTTGCTGCGGTAATAAGCTCTTGGTAACCCGGAAAATTCTTCAGCGATTCCGTTTGAACCAGTCCTGCTGTAACGCCGTTCACCCTGACGCCTTTTCCGGCAAGTTCGACGCCAAGATCCCTGACAAGCGTTTCAAGCGCGGATTTTGTTTCGGAAAGAGAGCCGTAATTCGCGAGGTATTTTCTGCTTCCAAGGCTGGATATGGCGACGATGTTACCCTTGTTCATTACTGGCAGGCATTTTTGCGCGCAGTACAGAAAACTTCTCGCGTTAACATTCATTATCAGGTCCCATTGTTTAGGCGTTATCGCCGTAACCGGTTTAAATGAATTTATAGCCGCGCAGTGTACAAAAATGTCAATCGCCGCGGATTCGCTGTAAATGCATTCGAACATTTTATCGATTTCGTCCGGGTATGCAAGATTGAACTTCAGCAATGCCGCTTTGCAGCCGGATTTATTAATTAATTCTTTTGTAATTTCAGCTTCGCGGTCATTCTGCACATAGTTTATGTAAATATTATCCGCATAACGTTCCGAAAGCATGATTGAAATGCTCCTGCCGATGCCCCTGCTTCCCCCCGTTACAAGCGCGGTGCGGTTTCCGGAATTATGATTCATAATTTATGCTCCTGTTTTCCTTTCGATAAAATCAATGATGCTTCTTACAGTCAGTTTCTCGTAAACTTCCGCCTGCGTCAGATTCATGCCAAGACTGTCCCTTATTTCTGTATCGCTTATTTCCACGGCAAAACTTCTCTCAAGTTCGTACTTTATATCGAGCAGGTCTATTGACTCCGCGTTCAGGTCCCTGAAAAGTCTTGACGATTCTAATATGCGGGATTGCGGAATTCTCAAAGAACTGTTTATTATTCCTACAACAGCCGCCTTAAGCGTTTCTGCCGATTGTCCTTCTGTCATTTTATATTTTTTTAATTATTAAACAGGCGTTTTGTCCTCCGAAGCCGAAAGAATTTGACAGCACGGTTCTCACTTTTTCCTCTCTCGCGAAATTCGGAACATAATCCAGGTCGCAGTCTACATCGCGGGCGTTGTAATTGATTGTCGGCGGTATTATGTCGTTTAATACCGCGAACAGGCACGCGCCGAGTTCCATAGCGCCCGCTGAAGCGACAAGATGCCCTGTCATTGATTTCGTTGAACTGACAGGGATACCGTAAGCTTGTTTTCCGAAAACACTTTTAATAGCGAATGTTTCGGTTTTATCGTTCATTCTCGTTCCGGTGCCGTGAGCGTTTATATAATCTATTTCTTCCGGATTTATTCCGGCGTCATCAAGAGCGGCCTTCATCGCGTTAACCGACCCCGCGGCGTCTGGCGGTTCATCCGTCAGCCGATAAGCGTCGTTTGTGCTAGAATATCCTGCAATTTCAGCCAGCGGATTCCCTCCTCGTTTTTTGCAATGTTCGAGTTCTTCTAGTATGTACATCGCGGCGCCTTCTCCTATCATAAACCCGTCGCGGGTTTTATCGAAAGGCCTGCACGCGGTCTTATATTCTTCGTTGTTTTTTGAGATCACGCCAAGTATGCTGAAAGCGGAAAGGCCGAACGGCGTGATCATAGAATCGCTTCCGCCGCAAACGACAGCGTCGAGCAAACCGAATTTAATTTTTCTGTACGCCTCGCCTATTGCCTGTGCTGACGACGTGCACGCCGTGGTTACGGTAAGACAATCGCCTCTTGAATTATACTTTATCGCTATTTGTGCTGTCGGAATGTTCGGCAGCGCCTTCAAAGGCGTAAGCGGATGTATTGATTTTGAAGTTCTGTACCACAAACCGGAATATTCATTTTCATTACCGGCCTTAAGCCCGGTCAATAGTTTTACAAGTTCTTCCATGTAATCGGTATCGTTTAATCCCAGCCCCCCCGAACCGACGGACGTTCCGAACCTGTACGGATTAATATTGTCCGCGGTCAACCCCGATTGAATAAAGGCTTCATCGGCCGCTATCACGGCGAATTTCGCGGCGCGCGACATTGTTTTAAGCGACTTTTGATTTTCAATTAGTTCGTCAAGCCCGGAACCGTACAGAGGCACATCAGCTGCAAACCTTGTGGGGAATGAAGAAGCGTCGAACGAAGTAATTAACCTTGAGGCCGATACTCCCGAAAAAATATTGTTTCTGTAAATATCTTTTCCCGCGCCAAAGGGCGAGACAAAACCCGCGCCGGTAATTACTGCTCTCTTCATAAATATTTTATTTGATTATTTCAGCGTTTAAAAGCCATTGGTCGTATATTGATTCAATCATAAATCTTGTTTTAACCGGATAGAAAATATTTACGTCGCCCGCGCCCATAATCATGCTGCAGTCCATAACCCTTTCGCCTTCGCAGTTTATAGAGCCTTCAATCAGCGCGGAAGAATTATTTTGAGATTTAATTTCAACATGAACATTCAATGAAACCCCGGGCCGGATTATTTTTCTGAACTTCGCTTTTTCCACCATCAGAAGAATAGCCTTCTGACTGTAGCCGCGTGAAATTTCAACGAGCGCGGTCGCGGCCTGCGCCGCCGCTTCGATTTGCAAAGCGCCGGGCATTACAGGATAACCGGGGAAATGTTCGGAAAAATAATCTTCGGTCATCCCGATGCATTTAACCGCCGTCAGTTCTTTGTTGTAAACTATTTTCTTTATGCTGTCAATCAACAGATATCTCATGTATATTTGATTTGGTTTTAAAATGTTTTTCAATGAGATTAATCTAATTCTAAAGAACGTAAGAAACCGGCAACTGAACGCCGTAAATTATTATTTATAAACTCGGCAAAACCGAAAGACGTGCTGTCACAACATTGTAAAAGTTATGTAAAGAATATGTTACGCTGAAAATTGCTCTCCGGAAAGAGCGTCAGGATATGTCACCTCGATATACGCAAAGACAATAATTCAAATGATATCTTTTTTGATTAGATTAATTCACGTTCCTGCGCTGAATTAAATAATACGATAAGAAATGAAAATTACATACACTAAACTTCTTTATTATATGTAATTGCATAACATTATAATTATTTATATTAATATTCAAGATAATTTCGGCGAGAAGTTTACTGAATTGCGTTTCGAGTTTGGAGTTATTGCGGGACGTTTTTGAAACATATAATAAACCCTGAAAACGTTTAGAAATCCGGCATTTGGAATTTAAAATCTTCAATCTCTTTATTGAGCATTGAAGATTTACAATTGAAGTTTGTGCTTTCTGGTCCCGATTTCTCGGGAGAACGCTCATAAAAACAAAACGCCGTACTTCATTCGAAATACGGCGTAATTTCGTGCTTTCTGGGGGATTCGAACCCCCGACCCACTGATTAAGAGTCAGTTGCTCTACCAACTGAGCTAAGAAAGCGGTTCAATTTAACCGAAATAATTTTTAAATTCAATTCAGATTCGGGGGATTTTTGCTCATGGTGATTCCCCGACGCGAATGAGTTTCCAGCGCCTTTTCCTTCTGCAAAAGTTCTGCATATATTCTGCAAAGGTTCTGCATTCCGGAATGAAAGACCTGACAGCGGATTACAAAATAAACTCAGCAAATCTGTATTTTTTAACAAACATATTTATAATATTAGAAGGACGAATTCTTTTAATTTCGTCGCCTGCGGATATCGGTTGTTGATATGAGATGATTACCAAATAAGATACATCAGCGGAATTGTAACGCATTTTAAATAACCGAATATGAAATACTTATTTGTTGCATTATTCTGGACCGGGTATGTTTCGCTTCATAGTTTTCTTATCAGTATCCGGTTCACAAATCTAATGACCCGTT
>CAIKZJ010000133.1 GCA_903831845.1 uncultured Ignavibacteriota bacterium | reverse complement strand
TTTGTTACGCCGGTAATTTTTGTGATGATAAAAGAACAGTACAGAAAAAGAGGCAAACTGAAAAAATCGGATATGGCAAAGTTTATGGTGCATTAAAATTGTTTAACAGACCTGTTCCATTAAGCTTCCGGATTTGCTTTTCCGGGAGCTTTTTTACTTTAAAAGGAAACATTTGCGGAAATGCTCCCGTATATAAATTAACCAAACAATTTATGCTATGGATACGCAAAGCAATACACAAACCGTGAGTTCGGTCGCGCTCGTCGAAGCCGACGGTGCTAAAAGATTTCTTAATTTCGTAATAGACGCGGCTGTAATCATCTCCATGATAATAATTTTCAATAAATTTTACTTTTTTCTGAAAATTCTGCATGTGCACGATGCATTCAAGATATTTGACCTGGCCCTCATATTTACTTATTTCTACGGGCTTGAAATGTCGATCGGCAAAACCGTAGGCAAAATGATAACCAAAACAAAAGTGGTGACGGAAACAGGTGATAAACCCACGACACAGCAGATGCTGGTTCGCACTATTTCCCGCTTCATTCCGCTTGAACCCGTTCTCTATATCGGCGGAAGCTGGCTCCACGATTCGCTCTCGCATACAAAAGTCGTATGCGATAATGAGTGATGAGATAATCTTTGATAAACAATCATGAAAACTGATTTCAGGCACTAGCAGCAATAATAAATAAGAAACACAAGGCAGGTTTCCTTCGGGAAACCTGCTTTGCTTTATATGTCAATATTTCTTTAGTGGCGTCAGAGCTTGTCCCGGGAACTCGGGATATTTACCTTACGCGCAGGCGATGCCTGCACTTTATATATGTTCTTCCGGATTTATCTTCAAATAATACGATTCGATATTGACTCCTCATAAATTTGAATTTTAAATTGTACATTTGCATTTTGCATTTTAAATTTTGAACTAAAACGCCTTTTTGGGGATTATTTACCCGTTTTCCTTGTTAGGTTAATGTGACGCTTTTCTGTCTCAAAGAAACCATTAATTTTTTTTGAAAAATTACTTACATTGTCTAAAATAAATTAAAACTCGTATGGAGAATACAAATTTCTTTGCGGATGTGTGTACCTATTTTGACAAGGCCGCAAAACACCTGAACCACCCTGCAGGACTCCTCCAGCAGATTAAAATGTGCAACAGCATATACCACTTTCAGTTTCCGTTAAGACTCGATGATGACAATTATATCACTATAGACGCCTACCGCGTCGAACACTCTCACCATATGCTTCCCGTTAAGGGCGGTATCCGCTACAGCGAAATGGTTAACGAGGACGAAGTTAAAGCGCTCGCGGCTCTGATGACTTATAAATGCGCGGTCGTGAACGTTCCGTTCGGCGGCGCTAAAGGAGGAATCAAGGTTGAACCCTCAAAGTTCAGAGCGTCTGAACTCGAAAGGATTACAAGAAGATATACTTCCGAACTTATAAAGAAGAATTTCATAGGGCCCGGTATTGACGTGCCGGCTCCTGATTACGGTACAGGTCCCCGCGAAATGGCGTGGATAGCCGATACATACGCAACTTTCAATTCGTTTAATACTTCACAGACGGATTCAATGGCCTGCGTTACGGGCAAGCCTATCAGCCAGCACGGCATTCACGGCAGAAAAGAAGCTACAGGCAGGGGAGTCTTCTTCGCTGCAAGGGAGGCATGCAGAATGTCAGATGATATGAAAAAACTCGGATTAACGCCGGGACTCGAAGGCAAAAAGGTCATAGTTCAGGGACTCGGTAACGTTGGTTACTGGGCTGCTTACCTTATGCAGAACGACGGCGGCGCGAATATCGTAGGTCTCTGCGAACGCGAAGGCGCCATTTATGACCCCAACGGCCTCAACGTTGACGAGGTTTTCAAACACAGAAAAGAAACAGGCTCCATACTTAATTTCAAAAAAGCGAAAAACTTTACCAATACTCTCGATTGCCTCGAACAGGAATGCGATATACTCGTTCCCGCCGCTCTCGAAAATCAGATTACGCTTAAAAATGCACCGAATATTAAAGCTAAAATTATTGTCGAAGGCGCGAACGGCCCTGTTACAGCCGAAGCTGAAGAGATTCTCCTCAAAAAAGGCGTGCTCGTGATCGCCGATATGTACGCAAACGCCGGCGGTGTTACTGTATCGTACTTCGAATGGCTCAAGAACCTGCAGCACGTTTCGTTCGGAAGAATGGACAGAAGATATGACGAAGCAACACATTCTAATATGGTCAATGTTCTAGAAAACCTGACCGGCAAAAAACTTACGCAGCACCAGAGAAACGTCGTGATAACAGGTCCCCAGGAACTCGACCTCGTTAACTCGGGACTCGAAGATACAATGATTCAGTCATACCACCAGATACACGAAACGAGAGTCCAGAATCCGAAGATTGACAGTTTCAGAACGGCCGCATTTGTGGTAGCGATAGATAAGATAGCCGTCTCCTATATGGACCTCGGCATCTTCCCGTAAAAGAAAATGATTTGTCATTCCGGTTAAAACGGAAATAAAAGATTTGTCTTTGCGGTTTAAACGGAAAAATAGTAGATTCGTCATTCCTGCATGCTCTTGGCAGGAATCCAGGGAAAAGGGATGCATCGCATCCCTTTTTTGTTATACTTAGTTCTTCTGTGTTCTTCCCTGTTGTTCACTGTGCCTTCGGCGCCTGCCCGCCATCTTTTAGGCGGGTGTACCTCTGTGCAAAATACTCCTGCAAATAATCACACTGCTTTTAGCCCCGTAGGGGCGTAACCGAATAGCAAAATCTCATACTAAATAAAATAGCCCCGTAGGGGCGGCACAAAATAAAAGGATTTAATATAACTTTATACTATTTCTTAATTCTCTTATTATACTCAATTATCAGCTTCTCGTAATCCTCCGAATACCCGCTCTTCTCAATCCTCAATAAATCCTCCTTCAATCCGTTCTCCGTCCTTGGTCCGCTTATAATAATTTCCTGTGGCGACATCCTTGTTACATTCTCACCCGGCTTCGATTCACGCTTCTGCTCGTAATCCTTCTCCCTCTGCGATAACTGCGCGTCAAGCATTCTCGAAAGTATCCTGTTCTGCCTTTCAAGCAGCTTCGTGTCAACCTCGTATTCGCTCATCTGCCTTATCGATTCCTGCATTTCCTTCTCTACCTGTTTCAGATCGCCGAGCATTTTCTCGCCCGTCTTCTTTTTCTCTTTTTCGAATTCCGCGTTCAGGTCTTCCAGTGATTTCTGTATCTGATACTGCTCGAGCCTTAACCTGTCGAGCGATTCTTTCTGTTGCTGCGTCAGCTCCTCCTGTCCGCCTTTTCCGTCACGCCCCGTCTGTCCGTTCTGTCCCATCTTGTTCATCTGTCCGTTCACTCCCTGTTGCATCGAAATCAACTGCGCGAGCCTCTGCATTAACTGCCCCATCCTGCCGTCACCCTTGCTTCCCTTGCCCTGCTGCTTGCCCATCTTGTCAAGCATCTCTCCCAGCATCCTCGCCGCGTTGTTAAGCGATTCGATCGCCTTGCCCTGATTGCTCATTGCCGGCTGCTGGTCGCCGTTCTGAAGGTTGCCCTCGGATTTGTTCATGTTGTTGTAGGAATTGCCGAGTTCCTTCCCGAGTTCAGGCGACATCTGCATGCCGTCCTTCGTCATGTTCATCAGGTCTTCTATGTTCTCGGACAGATTTTTTCTCAGCGAACCCTGGTTTTTTGCTAAATTCTTGAAATCCTCTTTGTCTTCTTTATCCAGTTTTCCCGTTTCATCCTTTAAATCCTGTTCTTTTTCCGCAAGCTCCTCGAGATTCTTCTTTATTCCCTTCATCTTGTCCATCATCTTGTTGTTCATGTCCATGTTGTTCATCGCGCTTTCAAGATTGTTCTGCATTTCTTCGTTGAAATCTTTCATGTCTTCGGAAATTTCTTTCTGCGTTTCTTCCGACTGCTCCTTCTGACCCTTGAAGAGATCGCTCGATGATTTCTGCATCTTGTTCTCGGTCTGCTTTTCCCTCATTTTCTTCAGAAGATTTTCAAGATTTTTCGTGTCCATTTCGTTCTTCGTGTTCTTCATGTTCTCAATCAGATTCTTCATGTCTTCCTTGAACTTGCCGAAATCCTCTTTGATCTCCCTCTGCTTGTCGGCAAGTGTGTTCATCTTGCTGTCGTTGTTCTTCTGTGTTTGTTCAGTCTCTTTCTTCAGCTCATCCTGCTTTTTCGTCATATCGTCAAGTTTCTGCGTGAGCTCGCCCATCTTCTGAAGATTTTCGATTTTCTTCATCAGTTCCATCACCTGTTCAAGCTGCTTTCTGAACGCCTCCTCGTCGAACTTCATGTTGTTAAGGTCCTGCTTGAACTGCTGCGTGTTCTTCTTCAGAGCTTCCTGAAGTTTCCTCAGCATTTCCCTGAACTCGGGAGTGTTTATCTTGCTGAACAGTTCCTGAAGTTTCATGAACTGCTCCAGTGTCTTGTCGCTTAAAACGGGGTTCTGCTTCATGTCGTTCAAAGTCTGGTCTATCTTGTTCTGAACAGCATCGAGGTTCTTATGAATGTTGTCGACCTTCGTCTGCAGTTCCTTCCGCCTCTGTTCGTTGACAGCATGCTCTTCGGGGTTGTTCCTGATGTCCCGTATCTCATTCTGAAGCTTTTCTACATCTTCAAGCAGTGTCTTTAAATCCGATTTTATGTTCTTCGTCGTTGTCTCTGTGCTTTTCAGGTATGACGCCGTGGTATTGTAAACGATGAATCTCGTATCCGACTTCGCCGTTTTTCCCGAATTGTCAGTTACTTCAAGATAGTATTCTATTCTCGAACCCTGCGATAATCCCTGTATCACCCAGGGATATAAAACCTCGAGTGATGTTGCGTCAGGATTGTTCAGCGGAATATTTAAGGAAGCGTATCCGTTAGAAGCTGACGATATCATTCCGCCCTTCTTGAAATAAAGAGTCAGTTTGGAAAAACCGAAATCGTCCGTGATTATAGTTCTGAGATCGACTTCCTTGCTTCCGTATAGATTGTATTCGCTCTCGCCCGGGAAAACAATCGATATCTTCGGCGGTTCGTCTGTCATAAGCCTTATCGTGTAAGCTTTACGGTTCCTGTTTTCCCTGCCTTCTTTGTCCTTTATTATAAAACTGTACTTGCCTTCCTTTAATGCGGGAACGGTTCCTTCCGCAGTCTTTCCGCTTACTTTGAACGCAGTGTAACTTCCGTTGTAATCGATTCCGGCTTCGGAAATATCTTCCGCCAAAGTAAGAGTGAAGTTAAGTACGCTTCCTTCAATGCAGACAACGTCACCCGCGTTTTCTTCCATCTGCTTCGGCTGCAGTTTTGTGTATGATGGATAGTTAATCGTTATCCTGAATGATTTTATAAATGCGTCGTCCTCATTGTCTTCGATGCCGGAAATAACCGTATTCTGTCCGTAGTTATTCCTGAAATGAATCAGCCTGCTCGTCGCTTCCGAAAGGGGAGTCAGCATTACAAGCAAAAGAAATACGGTCAGTACCGATAAAAACAGATATATCCTGTCTTTTGTTCGCTTGTAATTTATGTATTCGTCAAGGTTAACTCCCTCGGTGTCAACCGAAGTTTTCTGAAGATTGGCTGTAACAAGCTCTTTTGAAGTATAAGAATTCTTTTCCCTGTTCCTGTAAAGCGATATCGCGTTCGATATCCGGTCGTGTACTGAAGGGAAATGTCTCCCGATTATTGAAGAATATTTTACCGGGTCAAATCTGTTTCCCGAATTCTTTAAAAAGAAATCAGCGATTCCGTAAATTAGAAATCCTGAAAGCGATAAGACATAAGTGTAAAAAATCACCGTTCTTACAGTCACCGTAAAATGCAACGCTGATTCCAGCACTGAAACAAGAAGAAGTAAAATCAGATAAACTGAAAAGGATAATAAAACGCCGTTAAGAAAATTCAGCGAATTTTCTTTCCTGTAAACTCCGTACACCCGCTTTTCCAGGCGGTCAAGTACCACATCCGTATTTCCCCGGTATGCCTCCACCTATCTATTATTACCTCTTATTTTATCCGTTTGTTTCAATTATTATCGATGCTTTTTCTTCCGCATTCTTGTTGGTTTATCATATACGGTTCGGATTTGTCATTCCCGCGAAAGCGGGAATCCATATAAAAACACTTACTTAATCAAAACTGCATCCCATTTTCAAACGCCTCATAAAATTATAATACCATATTCATCAAAACAATTCAATCAAAAATCAAAATAAAAACAGCACCCGCCTGCTCTGAAACTTGATTCTTGATTCTGCTCTAAAGATTCAAGATTGTATAGCATTATTCCCCCGATAAGCCTATTTTTCGTGTACGAGGGGGTAGTTTCATTCCAAAAAAATCAAACTTCCCGCATCAAATTTTTGTTCTAATAGCAGGAGAAAAACTATACTATGGAAACTAATAAAACACCAAAAGGCTTCGGTCTTTTTATGATGACAATCCGTGCCTATGCATTTCCGGCATCGATCATCCCTATTTTCTACGGCTCTCTTCTGTCTGTTCTGTTTCATCCTGATCTGAAATTCGATTTCATTATTTTCGCGCTTACTTTGATAGGCGCAATGGCGGTTCACGTCGGCTCGAATATCGTCAACGATATTTACGATTTTGAAAAGGGTCTCGATAAGGAAGACCCCGAAATCGGCATACCCCACGGCGGCTCGCTCGTGCTTTCTAAAGGTTATGTCTCGATGAGCAAGATGAAGTTTATCGCTTTTGCATCGCTCGGACTTGCAACGCTCATCGGCGTCGTCCTATGGATGATGACGGGAATATGGGTACTTTACCTTATGCTCTTCGGACTCCTTTCCGCTGTCTATTACACGGCGAATCCGTTCGCGCTGAAATATAAAGCGCTCGGCGACCTGCAGGTGTTCCTCTCTTTCGGTGTCGGAATGACGCTCGGAGCATATTACGTGCAGGTGCACGATTTTTCCTGGCTGCCCGTGATAATGTCTACGCCCATCGGCCTGCTGATTATCGCGATACTTCATGCGAATAATATACGCGATATGAAATTCGACCGCGTGTTCGGAGTGAAAACAATTCCGATACTCATAGGCGAGCAACTTTCAAAATACATGTACTACGTGCTCATATTCGGAGCGTATGCGTCGATAATAATTTTTGTCGCGCTGAAACTCCTTCCGTGGCTCGCTCTGCTTAACATAGTGACGCTTCCTTCTGCGCTTAAACTCGTGAAGATTATTAAGAACATTCCCGAAGACGGAATGCCCAGATGGGAACTCGGCACAAAACACCTTATGGCTACAGCCCAGTTCAACATGCAGTTCGGCCTTATGCTAAACAT